>JBOHRM010000617.1:0-3866 GCA_050732715.1 Longimicrobiales bacterium | reverse complement strand
CTTTTGCGTCTGCACCAAGCGGGCCTGGAACGCCTGAGAGTCCGCGTATTCGGGTTGCCGCGCCGCGTCCATCCCCGGCACGCGCAGCTCGGCGCGCAGGTAGCGGTCGGGCTCCAGCCCGAGCTTTCCGGTGGAATCCTGGAAGACATTCCGCACCATCACGCCCGCCACCGTCAGGAAGCCGACGGACAGCACGATCTCGCTAACGATCAGGAGCGACGAGCCGAGCCCGAACCGGACGCTCCCCCTCCCCGCCGCCGAGTGTTGCAGGTTGGCCTGGACGCCCCGGCCGGTGGCGCGCAAGGCGGGGAACACGCCAGCGACCGCCGCGGCGAGCACGGAGAGAGCCAGCGCCGCGAGCACGGTGTCCGTCCTGAGGCCCAGGTCTACCCAGGAGGGGAGGCCGAACGCGGCGAACAGCTTGTTGTGCATCAGCCACTGGGCGATCGCTTCGGCCGCGATCAGCCCCAGACCCGTGGCGACGAGCGCGAGCACGAACGCCTCGATGAACAGCTGGGTCACGATCCAGGTCCGACTGGCGCCCAGCGCCGTGCGGATCGACAGCTCTCCCATGCGCGTCGCGGTCCGAGCCAGGAGGAGCGTGCCGACGTTCCCGCAGACGATCAGCAGGAACACCAGCATGACCGACTGCACCATAAGGAGCCCGGGGTCGCTGCGGGGGACGTCATCCTCGCCTATGAGGAGCAGGGGCATCGGCACGACATGTCCGATCCAGCGGCCGTACCTCTCCGGATCACCGACGGCGAGACGCTCGGTCATCTGCTCGACCTCGAGAGCGGCGCGCTCGGCCGTGACCCCATCCCTGAGGCGGCCGAACACCCAGAGGCCCGGGCCCTCGCTCTCGTCGTAGTCGAAGGGGCTTGCCCGCAGTGGGAGCCAGACATCGTCGTCCATGGGGAACCGGAAGCTCGACGGCATCACGCCGACTACGGTGTGCTGCGCCCGCCCGATCCTCACCGACGTGCCGATGATCTCCGGATCACCCGCGAAACGGGACCTCCACACGTCCTCACCGAGGAGCACGACGTCCGGGGCGCCCTGGACCTCGTCGGCCGGCACGAGCAAGCGGCCCATCAGGGGCGAGGCCCGGAGGATCCCAAACGCCGATGCACTCATCTCGGCGCCTCGTACTGGTGGCGCGCCCGGATCGCCGGCGTGGAGACTCACGTTGTGGGAGCGTATGGCCGCGACCTGCTCGAACGAGCCGAGCGCCTCCCGCCAACGAGCGTAGTCATGCACCGAGCTGATGACGGGGTCGCGGGTCTCCAGGCTGTGGTTGCGGATCCCCATCACACGCTCGCCCTCCGAAACCGGCAGAGGGCGCTGCAGCACCCCGAGCCCGTGATACAAGGCGAGCGACGACGGGATCCCGAGGCCGAGCGCGAGCATTGCGACACCGGTCAGCATCGGCTGCTTCGCGAGCATCCTCAGCCCGAGCTTGGCGTCGAGTGCCGCGCCGCGCGTCAGCGTGCGAGGGAGCCAGCCCGTCCAGACGCTCCACACCGAGCCCAGCAGGTTCAGCGTGTGACGACGTCTCGCGAGACGTAACGGAATCCGCCTCTCCAGATCTCGGACGAACGACTCCTCCAGGTCCGAGCGGATGACGCGCCCCTGATCGCCACCGAGGAGCAGCCGAGCCAGCAACCCGAGCAGGCGAGGTGGGCGCGGACCGTTCGAGGACATGTTCACCCCTCCACCAGCTCGGTCAGCCTCGGGATCAGCCCACCCGCCATCGACTGGATCGTGGCGTACGACTCCTTCAGCGCGCGCGCACCCTCGCGTCGCAGACTGTAGTATTTCCTCGGCCGACCCATCCGCCCTTTCCGCGGAGCTTCCCCACGCGATCGCACGAGGCCCCGCTCCTCCAGCCGGCCGAGCGCCGTATAGATCGCACCGGCGGACACCGTCTTCCCGGTGCGCTCCTCGATGACCTCGCGGATGGCGACGCCGTACGCATCATCCCCGAGCTGGAGCAGCGCGAACAGGATCAGTTGCTCGAACTCGCCCAAATAGCCCATGCCTGTTTCCCGGTGACCGGGGACCCCGACTATAACTACAGTGGAGTAAAAGTGTCAAGGGGGCGGACGTCAGCAGTGCGGGTCCGCCTGTCGCGTGTGTCCGTCAAACGATTGGCGAGTACGTTCGCGTCTGAATCAACCGTGTTTATCCTCTCAGCCTCGCATGATGGGAGAAGAGAGTCGGGTGCAGGAGATCGCGCTCCGCGTTAACGACTTCCGTCATGGAGGCAAGCGTGTACTTCACCCGAACGATTCCCATTCCCGCTGCTCGGCGCAACGGCCCGCGGTCGTTGGCCACGACGGACCACGTGCTAACCGAAGCCGAACGAATCGTCGAGCACTTCGTGCGTCGCGGCGTGGTTCGACCGGAGGGTCGCGCGGCGCATCACCTACGTTCGATCTTCGCCGCGCCGCCGGAAGCCCTGCGCGTCGACCGCATCGCGCGACGTGTCCACGTCGACCGCGCGACCCTCGCGCGTCACTTCCGCGCCGAAGGGATTCCATCCCCCCGCGAATGGATCACGCTCGCCCGGGCGCTCTATGCACACAGGACGTTCCTACGCGGCGGCACGCTTCAGAGTGCCGCCTACGCTGCAGGCTATTCGGACACGTTCACGATGTCCAGCGCCTTTCGCCGGATCACCGGACTCCGACCGAGCAGGTTACGCGATGTCGATCAGAAAGCACTGCTCGACGTCTGGATCATCCGCCAACGAGACTGCGGCGCTCTCACCGGACCGCCGCCGGTCCCGCCTCGTACATGCCCGATCTGTGGAGGCCCTCGCGCGAGCTGACCATGTCGCCTGCCGCGACCTCATCGACCTCGGCACCGATTCGAGCGACGTCACGACTTCAGTCTGGCGGCGGCGTGGTGCGGTGCACCCGCTCGGCCGGTAGCGGTCAGCGCCGGTCGGTTGACCATCGCGATCCGAACTAATCCGCACCCGGCACGCCCGAGCGCCTTGCCGGGTTGACCCATGGAGTGGTACATTATCTCTACATGAGGGCAACGGAATGATCGTCAGCTTTCGGGATGAATGGCTACGTGCCTTCTTTGTCGACGATGTTCGCTCGAAACACATCCCGGCCGACCTCGAAGGCCGTCTGTTCCGCAAGCTCCAGATCATCGACGACGCGACGACCGATCAAGATTTGCGTGTGCCGCCCGGCAATCGTTTCGAGAAACTACGTGGCAAACTGGCGAGGTTCCACTCGATCCGCGTCAATAAGCAGTGGCGGCTGGTCTTCCGGTGGGACGGCCAGAAGGGTGAAGCGTCGGATGTCTATCTCGACGACCACAGCTACCGATGAGGTGATCCATGCTGACGACCAAACGCAAGCCGGCGACGGTGGGCGAGATTCTCGTAGAGGAGTTCGTTCGGCCGATGGGCCTGACGCAGAACGCGCTTGCCGAGGCCATGGGCGTGCAGCGCAAGCATGTCAACGAGTTGTGCAACGATCGCCGGAAGGTGACGGCGCCCACGGCGCTCATCCTCGCGCGTGTGTTCGGCAACAGTCCGGACTTCTGGCTGAACGTGCAGCGCCGCACCGATCTATGGGAAGCGATGCACAGCCCGAAGGAGCGGGAGCGTATTGAACGGGCGAAGCCCCTGCGGAGCGCCGCGTGATGGTCCAGGACGCCACCTGGCCGCCGCGACGAATGGCCCTCTACCACGACCGATCGCCCCGACGTCGTGAGATGGTATAGAGGGCCGAGGTCACCAGTTCAGTGGAAACGGGCGTGAAAGGGAGCCCGAGCGTCGCCGACGCGATACGTCCTCAGTTGGCTGGACGCTGGGTCTACGCCGTAATCCGTGCCGTGGAGGC
>JBOHRM010000616.1:0-1790 GCA_050732715.1 Longimicrobiales bacterium | reverse complement strand
GTGTACGTGTACGTGTAGGGGCAGGGGCAGGTTTAGTTTACGTGTAGGTGTAGGTGTACGTGTACGTGTAGGGGCAGGGGCAGGTTTAGGTTTACGTGTAGGTGTACGTGTAGGTGTAGGGGATTGGATCGAGAGCTGACGGGTTATGCCAACGTTCTACATCGTGAGCACGCCGATTGGCAATCTGGATGACATCACGTATCGGGCCGTCGAGGTCCTTTCCGGTGTCGCCAGGGTTCTCGCCGAGGACACGCGGCGGACCTCTATCCTGTTTCGCCGGTATGGCATCAAGACGCCGCTCGTCTCGGCGCACGCGCACAACGAAGCGGCCCGTGCGGCCGAGGTGCGGGTGTGGCTCGACGCGGGTGACGATGTCGCCATCGTCTCCGACGCGGGTACGCCACTGCTCTCGGATCCGGGGCTGCGCATCGTGCGCGAGGTGCTCGCGGCCGGGCACGAGGTCGTACCGGTGCCGGGCGCTTCGGCGCTGCTCGCGGCGCTGGTCGGATCGGGGCTGGACGCACAGCCGTTCACGTTCTACGGCTTCGTTCCGCGATCGGGCCGTGTCCGGCGGGAAGTGCTCGAGGCCGCGGCCGCGCTCGAGCACACGGCCGTGTTCCACGAGGCGCCGGCCCGGCTGCGGCGGTTGTTGAGCGACCTGGAGGCAATTTGCGGCGGCGGCCGGGATGTCGTGGTCGCGCGCGAGCTGACCAAGGTCCATGAGACGTTCGTGCGTGGAACACTTGCGGAAGTGGTTGCCTATTATGAGGTTGAGTCTGTCCGGGGCGAGATCGTGGTACTCCTGAGCGGAAAGCGCGACGCTGGGCCGGAAGCCGGGCCCGAGGCGACGGCGCTGGCCCGCCACATGCTCGAAGCTGGGGAGCGGCCGAGCGTGATCGCACGCGCGCTCGCGAAACGGCTCGGCATCGCGCGCAACGAGGCGTACGCGATCGTGCTGGCACACGCGGCTGAAAGGAAGATCGATTGAACGTGCCTGGGCCGTCCGTGATTCTGCTCGCGCTGGTCGTGGCTGGAAGCGACGTCGCCATGCCGTCTGATGCGCTGCGCGCGCAAGCGGCCGCGCCGGCGCCGGACGAGCTGACGATCGCGCAACTCGAATACGGCGGCGGCGGCGACTGGTACGCGAACCCGTCGGGGTTGCCGAATCTCCTCGCCGAGATCCGCCGCCGGACCGGGCTGCCCGTCACGCAGCGGCCCGCCCGTGTACAGCTGACCGACCCCGAACTCTGGAACTATCCGTACCTCTACCTGACCGGCCACGGCAACATCCAGCTGACGGAGTCTGAGGTCCGCATTCTCCGCCGCTATCTCGAGCAGGGCGGGTTCTTGCACGCCGATGACAACTACGGGCTCGACGAGAGCTTCCGGCGCGAGATGCGGAGGGTGTTTCCCGACCAGGAGCTGGTCGAGCTGCCGGTCGATCATCCGGTCTTTCGCGCGTTCTACGAGTTCCCGGATGGCCTGCCCAAGATCCACAAGCACGATGACAAGGCGGCGCAGGGCTTCGGTCTGTTCCACGAGGGCCGGCTCGTCGTGTTCTACAGCTACGAGTCGGACCTGGGCAACGGCTGGGAAGACGCCGAGCGTTACGATGATCCCCCCGAGCAGAGAGAGAAGGCGTTCCGCATGGGAGTCAATCTGCTGGTCTACGCCCTCGCGCAGGTGGCCCAATGAGCCCCGCGGGAACGACGTTGCGCGCCCTGATCGCGGCGGCGCGGCGGCGACTACGTCGTGACACGGCGATCACGATCGTGGCCGCGGTCCTTGCC
>JBOHRM010000615.1:0-5224 GCA_050732715.1 Longimicrobiales bacterium | reverse complement strand
TAGCACCGAGAGACCCGATGCGCCGCCCTGACAAGGAACGACGACGAAGGAATAGCAGCGCTATTTCGAGGAGGAGAGACGCAGAGCGCGGCGCGTCAGCGTCGCGCGGTCAGGGCGGATGCAGCGGATCTCGAATGCAGCGGAATTCTGCACGAGGTACTAGTACTACTATGTCACGAACTTCGGAATCCATTGCGCACCAACGGCTTAGGGACATCTTCCGGCCCAGCGCCATTTCGAGAAAAGCGTTGGGGCACAACGACTCCGCACATTTTGTTGACACAGTAGTACTAGTTGCCTCCATCGGCCAAGTCGCCCCGAGGGTCCCTTGACGGCGTTGGTGCCGGCCTCGATCATAGGTTCCCATCTTTCGGTCTATGGGACGCGCGGTGTTGAAGGAACCCCAGACCTCGGATACGCGCTGGCAGAGACTGCGCAGGCACGGCGCATTCCATGGCGCCGTCATTTTCGCGAGCGCGGTGTGGCTAGGACTACAAGCCGCGGATGTGTTCGGCGCGCCGATGTCTCTCGTCCGGCTGCTCGGTCTCGGCTGCATCGTCGTGTTCGCCGCGCTCGCCGGCTATGCGTGGGTCGACACCCGTGAGGTCGAGGCGGGCTCCGGCAAGCCGGCGCGGATCGGGCGCCGGCGCTGGCCGGCCGTCATCGCGGCGGCGAGCGCGCTGATCCTGCTGAGCGGCGCGATGTGGTGGCTTCGGCCGCACTTGTTCGGAGCCGTGAGACCCGGCGCCGACGTTATTGCCGTGTTGCCGTTCAGCACTTCGGGGCCCTCGGTGGGCCTACTGGGCGAGGGACTGGTAGACCTCCTGTCCACCAACCTCAACGAAGTCGGCCGGATTCGGACCGTCGACCCGCGCACGACGCTGCACCGCTGGAAGCAGGTGGCCGGGAACGGCACGGTGGATCTCGAAGGCGCACGGGCGGTAGGCCGTGCCCTGGGCGCGGGCTCAGTGGTCTTGGGAAGCGTGGTCGAAGCCGGCGGCACGGTCAGGCTCACGGCCGAGCTCGTTGCCGTGGACGGCGGCCGCTTGGCGGCGGCGGCCCGGGATGGTGCGGCGGACAGTGTATTGCCGCTGGTCGATGGCCTGAGCGTCGACTTGCTGCGCGACGTCTGGCGGACGCGCGAGCCGCTCCCGGAACTTCGGCTCAGCGCGATCACGACATCGTCGCCGGAGGCGCTGCGCGCCTACATGCGAGGCGAGCAGCACTTTCGTCGGGCCGCGTGGGACTCCGCGCGCGTCAGCTTCGAGCGCGCCACCGGCGAGGACTCGACCTTCGCCCTCGCACACTTCCGCGCGGCGGAGGTATACGGCTGGGGTGAAGCGCGGAACACCACGTCAGCGAACCGCCACGCAGAAGCCGCCGAGCGCTTCATGGACCGGCTTCCGGCGGCGGAGCGTTCGCTCATCGGCGCGAAGGCCCTCCAGATCCGCGGCGATATCAGCGGCATCGACACCCTACGCGCGCACGTCGCCCGTCACCCCGAGGACGCGACGGGCTGGTTCCTCCTGGCCGACGCGCAACTGCATGCATTCCCGTTGCTGAACGGCACAACGCTCGATGACGTGTACCGGCCGTTCGACCGCGCGGTCGAGCTGGATCCGTCGTTCGCGCCCGCTGTGCTGCACCCGCTCGAGCTGAGCGTGACCCTCGGCGGTCGCGCGAGATTCGAGCGCTACGTAGCCGGCCTCGATTCGTTGGAGCTCAGCTCTCCCGCGGCGGTTTGGCGCGCCGCAGGCAAACTGCGCTGGGGTCCGCACGACGCCCGCCTGGCCACCCTGGCGCAGGCGCTCCGCACTAACGCCGAGAGTCCCAACGCCCGGGTGCAGCTTCTCAGAACGCACGCAGCGGCTGTGCTGAATGATTCGATCCCATTGTTCCCGGAGATCCGTGCGGGATTCGACACCGCTCGGGTCATGCTGCCAGCGGACGCGCGAGAGCATTCAGTGCTGTACCGGATGGAAGCTGAATTGGCGGCCAGCATGGGTCATTTTCAGGTTGCGAGAGCCGTGCTTGACACGCTCCACGCCGTCGACCCCCGCCGGACGTTCGGTGCCGTGCTGCCGATCTATCTCTGGGGCGCCCGACCACCGGATTACGGCGTGCGGGAAATCGAGCGGTTCATGGAGCAGTCGCCGCCGGCCGAATCGCCTTCGCACTCCGTATGGTACTGGCAGACTCTCATCGCGCTAACCGAAGGCGACACACTGCGGGCGAGGCAAACTCTGGATGAGGCGGAGCCGGCGGCGGACACGACGTTCCTGCCAGTCGTGACGGCACTTCGCACGCTCACCCGGCTCGCCCTCGGCGATCCGGTGGCGGACATCGAACAGTTCGAGATCGAATTGCAGCGGGTCGGCTATGGGTCAATGGGCGAGAGGGAGTGGCTCCTTCCGATGCGAATCCAGCTCGCCCTCATCGAGTCAACGCGGCCGGATCGTATTGATGAGGCGATTCGCATCCTCCGCTGGATCACGTCCCTGGACCCGCTGTTTTCGCTCCTTCTCGCCCCGCCGCTGGCGGAGGCCTACGGGCGCGCAGGCATGACGGCGGAAGCGGCGCGCACGTGGATGCGCTACATGACGGTCCTCGAACAGGGAGATCCGGAGGTTCAGCCGTTCGTCGAGGCGGCTCAACGCGCGCTCGAAAGGCTGCTCGCCGAAGGCAACGCCACTACGGGATAACGGGCCCGACAAGGTCAACCTCACTCGTCGCTGACAACGCGTCGCTCGCGGGATCCCTCGGACGGTGGTCAGATACAGTCGTCGAAGCGCGTAGGCCGACCCCGCTGCGCATGCCTTGCTCAATGGCGGTCACCTCGACTCCTGTATCCTAGGCGCTAACCGGGTCGATATCGTTAAAAAGTTTACGATCTTTCGTTACCGGCTGTCGTACAACGAGTCGCGCCGAAGGCGCCCCGCCTCCGGGGCGAAGTCCCCGGAGGCGCGTAGTCTTAGTCCAGCGGTTCGCAAATTCGATGACGTATCGGATGAGCGTCTATACTTACCTCTCCCTCCGACGCGAGAGGTCGGCGCTCACCGGGCGTGCAGCTGGGTTCATCTAACGTCCGATCTGGCAAGAGCTTGGGCCAGACTGACCAAAACAATCTCTGATTCGTGAGCGAGTTGGTCCCATGTCACGTGGATTACGCGAAACCCTTTCGCGGAAAGCTTCACATCCCGGCGGCGGTCGCGCTCGAAAGCGACCCGCGACGAATGGAACGCATAGCCATCGACTTCGACTACGAGCCGCTCTCTGCGCCAGAGGAAATCGACCTCGTGGCCTGCGATCCGTATGTTCACGTGCGGCACGGGGAGGCGCGCCTTCCTGATCAGGGACAAGAAACGCTCCTCCGCTTCCGACCTCGCCAGCACGGCCTCACCACCGCGCTCGAGCAGGTCCCTTAGAGCGCGGATCCCGCGACGCTTCGCGTGACGCGCCGCAAGCGACAACAGCTCGGATCGACTCGTCAAACGCTGCCTCTCCGCTTGCGCCACTGCCTGCTCGAGCTCCCGACCCCCGGCCACGCTCGCGAGATCGAACAGCGTCCTTGCCGGCGCCGTGATCGGAATCCGATGTGCCTGCGTCACGTCCGACCGCCCAAGTACCGGAACCCGATGCACGACGACGCCGGGCCTGTGACCGCGATCGCGACCAGCGACCGTCACGTGCACCGCCCCGGCGGCATCTCGAGGGAGCAACTGCCACACCGCGGCGGCGCTCCGGTGGCTCAAGTGCGCTCCGGCTCCACAAGCCAACACCGCAACCATCTCTCTCTCCCACGGCTGAGCGATCGGACCCACTCGGTACACGCCACGCTGTACCGGCCGAAATCGACCTGCCGCCACCCGGCGATCGAGCCGTGCGCGACTCAGGCCGGCATCGAGAAGCTGAGCTCGCGTGATAACCCCGTGTTGACTAGCCGCTAGACGCGCGATCAGCGCCTCCTCGGCCCTTCGCTCACCTCGCAACGCACCTCCGGGTGCCGGCACGGCCGCTCGCGCCGCGGCCAACTCTCGATCGCGGCCCGCATGTAGGTGCCGGATTCGTTGCTCGCACCTCCGCGCACGATCCCCGTGCGCTGGTCGGCTGGTCACGGCCGATACCTCTCGACGTCAGTGAAGGCCCCCAACAGTGAGCTGAGCGAGACAGTGCCGGCCGACGACCACCATCCCGATGCTGCCCAGGAGGGGTCCCCTGCCGCTCGTCCCCGCCGTGCTGTATGGAGCGTTGCTGATGATGGCGCGTGCGCGGTCAACCCTCCATTCAACGCGCCGCCCGCGAAGAATTCTGGATTCACATCGCATACGCTGGTCAACTCTTCAGTCGGTTTCGGGCGGCGAGATCGAATTCCGGCTTGACATCGAATAGCGCGGCCAAGTCTTCAGTCGCTACCGCGGCGACCTCGACTGGGCACTTGACCTCGCATGACTCGGCGGAACATCGCCGGTGGCGTCGGTCCCTCCGCATCGTCGGCCCTCCAATCAGTAACTACGCGATCCAGTGCGTCCCGGCGCGGGCATTCGCTGCGGCAGGATGTTGCTACGGATGGGGCATTTCCATGGCTGGTAGGGTCAGCGAGCTACGAGGTGGAGCCATCGTCGGCCGCCACGGGGTCTCGACGCACGAAACCCCAAACTGCGCTGGTTCCAATGCTCGCGAGGTAGAAAAGCGTGCCAGTCCAGTGTCATCGACGACGTGTCCTGGATCCGGCCGGGCACCGCTCGCCAGCCGTCTTCTGAGCGCTCCCCACGATCGATCGGGTCCTCGTAACGCGTCGGCCGTGCGCGCCCGTGCCGCGCGGGGCCTGCGCCGCGCTCCGTACTGGGGTCGGATCGTGTGGCTCGGTGCGGATGCGTGGCGTTAGTAGTCCCACTCGCGGAACAGGAAGAAGCCGAGCACGGTGCGCGGGTCGATGGCGCTGCTCAGTCCGAACGGAGTGCGGCCGAACCGGTCCTCGGCGAACGTCTCGAGGCGGTAATTGGGGTGGAATCGCCATTCGAGGCGGAATCCGGCGATGCGGCCGGGCGAGCGTAGGGGTGAGGACCAGGCGACGTAGGTGCTCGGCGTGAGATAGCGGCCCAGCTCGAGGGCGGTGTTGCCGAAGAGGCCCCCGCTGGTGGCGGTGGTGTGGCCGGTCGTCAGGCCGATGTAGTCGACGAGGCCGTAGGTTTGTGCGATCGCCTGGAGCCCACCGGCGACGTAG
>JBOHRM010000614.1:0-3751 GCA_050732715.1 Longimicrobiales bacterium | reverse complement strand
GATGAGCGTCGACGCGATGTTCGTGGCGCTCGGCCGCGGCGAGATCGGGCCGAGCGCGATCCTGCGCGAGCTGTTCGGCGGCGATGAGGAGTCGCAGCGCCGCGAGCCGACCGCGCTCGAGCGCTTCGTCGAGCGCATGCGCGGCGACCGCGGCGTCCGCATCCAGGGCCTCGACAACATGATGGTCCGCTACTCGCAGTGCTGCCAGCCGGTGCCGGGCGACGAGGTGATCGGCTACATCACACGCGGCCGCGGCATCTCGATCCACCGCTCGGATTGCCCGAACGTGCTGAACCTCGCGGACCACCCCGAGCGCCGGGTCAAGATCGACTGGGCCGCCGAGGCGCACGACCGCTTCTTCGTCCGCGTGCTCGTCGAAGGCAACGACCGGCGCGGACTGCTCTCCGACATCGCCAGCGCGATCACCGGCACGGGCACGAACATCCAGTCCGCGGAGATCAAGGCCGTCGAAGGCGGCATGAACGGCGCATTCGTCGTCGAGGTGCAGGACCTCACCCACCTCAAGAAAGTCATCAAGTCCGTGCGGCGAGTGAACGGCGTGCACGCGGTCGAGCGGCGGGAGCATTACGTGAAGACACCGGATACCGAGCCGGCCGAAACAGAAGTTGGGTCGTGAGAGGGAGGCTTTGGGGCACGTTGGGAATCCTCGCGCCAAGGCGCCAAGCTCGCCAAGGGGACGCCAAGGGATCACGGCTCGGTTTCTAGACCGTTGACCAATAGCAGATTGGGCCTGATCGACCGCGGATCCGTCGTTTGGTGTAGTACTCGCCCATGACCCAATTCGACCTCCGCCTTCCGTTCGCGCTCTCGGGCGACCAGCCACAGGCCATCGAGAGCTTGTCGGCCGGCCTGCGAGATGGTGCGGGTGCGCAGACGCTGCTCGGCGTGACGGGGTCGGGCAAGACCGTGACGATGGCGTCGGTGATCGAGAATTACGGCCGGCCGACGCTCGTGATGAGCCACAACAAGACGCTCGCGGCGCAGCTCTACGGCGAGCTCAAGCAGTTTTTCCCGCACAACGCGGTCGAGTACTTCATCTCGTATTACGACTATTATCAGCCGGAAGCGTACGTGCCGTCGTCGGACACGTACATCGAGAAGGACGCATCGATCAACGAGGACATCGAGCGGCTTCGTCTGCGCGCGACGTCGTCGCTGATGGAGCGGGAGGACGTGATCATCGTCGCGTCGATCTCGTGCATCTACGGCCTGGGTGATCCACGCGAGTACCGCGAGCTCATGCTGGTGGTCGAGGCCGGCCAGCAGACCACGCGGCGCGAGCTGCTCGAGGCGCTGGTGCGCGTGCAGTACTCGCGCAACGACCTCGAGTTCGTGCGCGGCGCGTTCCGCGTGCGTGGCGATGTGATCGAGGTGTTCCCGGCATACGAGGAGCAGGCCGTCCGCATCGAGCTGTTCGGCGACGAGATCGAGCGCATCACGCGGTTCGACCCGCTGACGGGTGAGACGATTACGCGGCTCGAGCGCGCGGCGATCTATCCGGCGACGCACTTCGTGACGCAGCGCAGCACGATCGAGCGGGCGGCGCATCGCATTCGACACGAGTTGGACGAGCGGCTGCTCGAGCTGCGCGGCACTGGCAAGCTGCTCGAGGCGCAGCGGCTCGAGCAGCGCACGAACTTCGACCTCGAGATGATGCTCGAGATCGGGACGTGCCCGGGCATCGAGAATTACTCGCGCCACATCGCGGGCCGCGCGGCAGGCGAGCGGCCGGCATGCCTGTTCGACTACTTCCCGGAAGACCTCCTGGTGATCGTCGACGAGTCGCACGTGTCTGTGCCGCAGATTCGCGGCATGTATAACGGCGACCGCGCGCGCAAGCTCGTGCTGGTCGAGCACGGGTTCCGGCTGCCGTCGGCGCTGGACAACCGGCCGTTGACATTCGACGAGTGGCAGTCGCTCGTCGACCGCGCGGTCTTCGTGTCGGCCACGCCAGGCGACTACGAGCTGACGAGAGTTGGCGGCGTCGTGGTCGAGCAGCTGATCCGGCCGACGGGACTGGTCGACCCGGAGATCGAGGTTCGGCCGGTCAAGGGGCAGGTCGACGACCTGATCGCCGAGATCCACGAGCGCGAACGGCACGGCGAACGCGTGCTGGTGACCACGTTGACCAAACGCATGGCCGAGGACCTGACCGATTATCTGCGTCAGATCTCGATCCGTGTGCGCTACATGCACTCGGAGGTCGACGCGATCGAGCGCATGGAGATCCTGCGCGATCTGCGTCTCGGTCGGTTCGATGTACTGGTCGGGATCAACCTGCTGCGGGAGGGGCTCGACCTGCCCGAGGTCTCGTTGGTGGCGATCCTGGACGCGGACAAGGAGGGCTTCCTGCGCGATGAGCGGTCGCTGATCCAGACGATCGGAAGGGCGGCGCGCAACGCGCGCGGCCGCGCGATCATGTACGCCGACACGGTCACCGGCTCGATGGCCCGCTGCATCGATGAGACGGACCGCCGGCGCGCGATCCAGCGCGAGTACAACGAAGAGCATGGCATCACGCCGGCGACGATCAAGAAGAGCGTCGAGGAGCTGATGTTGAGCACGCGCGTGGCGGACGCGCGCGGGCAGGCACTGCGTGTGCCGCGCGTGGCCGAGCAACGCGCGACGTACGCGGCGGAGGTGAACCTCGAGGAGTGGGCGAAGATCCTCGAGCAGCAGATGAAGGAAGCCTCGGCGCGGCAGGACTTCGAGCGCGCGGCCGTACTGCGCGACCAGCTGCTCGAGGTGCGGGCCAGGCTCGGGAGCGGCGCGCCAGCAGCGTGAGTTGAAACTCCATGATCAACGTGAGGGCGCATGGTAGTATTCCTCGCGCCAAGGCGCCAAGCTCGCAGAGGTTTCGCCAAGGTTTCTTTGCGGGCTCTTGGCGAGCTTAGCGACTTGGCGCGAGGATTCCATACTCGTCCGAGCATTTCATCCGCTATGGGCCCGTACACGCTCACGGAACCGGAGCTGGTCAACTGGGGCGAGCGCATCGGCCGCACGGTGGCGACGCCCGTCGTGATCGCGCTGCGTGGCGACCTGGGTGCAGGCAAGTCGGTCCTCGCACGTGCGATCGCGCGCGGCGCCGGCGTCACGAGCCGGATGCCGTCCCCTACGTTCAACCTCGTGTTTCGCTATGCGTCGCGGCGCGGGCCGGACGTCATCCACCTCGACCTTTACCGCATCGACCGTCCGGACGACGTCTGGGAGCTGGGGTGGCGCGAGCTCGGTACGGGCGACGAGATTGCTCTGATCGAATGGCCCGAGCGCGCGGGGGATGTGCTGCCGGGCGAACGGTGGGACATACAGCTTCGCGCGCCGTCGGTGGGCGCGGCCGTCCGCGAAGTGCGCGCCCGGCCGGTCGGCGCCGTGCCGTCGCTGCCGCCTCCGTGTGAATCGTGAATGGCCCTTCTGCTCGCCATCGATACCGCCACCTCCATGGGCTCCGTTGCGATCGGCGATGGCGACCGTGTGTTGGCGGAGCTGACGCTCGGCGTCGGCACGCGGCATTCGGCGGCGCTGCTACCGGCGATCCGGTTCGCGCTCGAGCACGCCGGGCTCGAGCCGGGGCAGATCGACGGCGTGGTGGTCGGCGCCGGACCGGGCTCGTTCACGGGCGTGCGCATCGCCGCCGCGACGGCGAAAGCGCTGGTCCATGCCACGCAACGGCCGCTGTACGCGTACTCGACGCTCCTCGCGCTCGCCGCGGCCGTGGTCCCCGCTCATCCAC
>JBOHRM010000613.1:0-5998 GCA_050732715.1 Longimicrobiales bacterium | reverse complement strand
CCCCCGAACAGCTCGGGAACCAGATGATGGATCGAGTAGTCGCCGACGCTCGTACGGATGTTCTGAGTGCGAGCCAGCGACGCCACAAAGATCCGGCGTGGCACCTGCTCGATCATGCCGTGTCGTGCCAGTGCCGACCATAAGGAGACGTAGGCCGGGAACGGCGCCGTGAGATACGGCGGCACGGTAAACGGGTCGAGGTTCCGCCGCAGTGTCCACAGGCCGCGACGCAGGCGACGCGCCAGGCCAGACTTCTCCAGCGAGCGCAGCAGCTGGCTCGCGCGGCTGATGGACATGCCCAGACGCACGGCCGCCTCTCGAGTCGTTAAGACCGGCCTCTCGAGCCGGAGCAGGTCGGCCAGGGCGTCGGTCGGTTTCATCCGAGCTCCGTAAGCCGCTCGACGACAAAAACCTGCATCTGCTCCCAGACCGTCGCGTCGTCGTACAGCTCGATCATTTCCGGGTCGAGGAAACGTACCGGCCTCGGTCAGTATCATCCGGCCTAACGATACAATATATTGATCTATAACGCAACAAGTCGGATCGTTAAGTCGATTCCCGCTTCAACATTCGTCAGCGCGCGCGTGTCGCTCGAGGCGCGCCTCGGAGGACCACGGGGAGGCTGACACTCGGCTGCGGGAGAGCTTCCGTCAATCGCCGTCAATCACCGTCAATCGCCGTCAACGGCCGTCAGGCATTCCAGGCGGACGATCCGTGTCGGAGTCAAATTGATGTTGGATCTAGACGGATTCGGACGAGCCACCGGACGGCTCCGGCCAGGCTTAGCGATCTGCCTATCTACCTGTAGCGCATGAACTTCGGCCAAGTCGGCCCGGTCAGACCGCAGGCGTCCTCCAGGGTTCGCCCGTGCCGTTCAACTCGGCAATGAATCCGTTCGCCCCGGGATTCCAACCTTCTGTCACGGCTACCAGCCCTTGCGCGTTGATGCAATACGAGCGCAAGATATCGCATCCAAATCCGTATGCCTGAGCGCACGGGCGTCGTCGCCCGACTAGGACCGCAAGGGGTTGCGTGTTGGACACGTACTTCCGCGCGAATGCGGAGCGCGGCATGGCCACGGCTGGGTTTGGTGTCGTCAGGCAACGCTCAAGAGTAGGGGCGTAGCGTACGCAGGCCCCCGGGGTCATTTGGTCAGAGGCTGACGCGGCTGCTGCCGCCCCGGAGGGCAGGGAGCGAGAACACGACGAGCAGCGAGCATTTCGTTGGAGCGCCGGTTACGAACGCCGGTTGCTCTCTCCGGTTCACCAACCCGTATCACGGAGGTTCACCGATGAAATGGCATCGTCCAGTAGGCTTGGCGTTCGGCCTGGCCCTAGCCGTTGGGACCGTGGCCGGCGCCGCGGCCCAAACGGGAACGATCCGAGGGAGGGTCATCGACACCGGCACCCAGGAAGGGATGGCCGGCGCCCAGATCCTTATCGTTGGGACACAGCGCGGGTCGGTGGCGTCTCAGGACGGGGTGTACGAGGTATCGAGCGTTCCGGTGGGCGAGCACGAGCTGCGAGTCTCCTTCATCGGGTACCGGACCGCGACGAGCACCGTGACGGTGGCCGCCGGTGAGACGGCGGTCTCGAACTTCGAGATGGAGCAGTCCGTGATCGACCTGGAGGAGGTCGTGGTCACGGGTGTTGTCGGCGAAGTTGCGCGCGGAAGAGTGCCGTTTACCGTGGACCGGCTGTCCGTCGCGCAGATGCCGGTCACGATCGCGGGCAATCCTGCGTCCATGCTGACCGGTAAGGTGGCGGGTGCGAGCATCGTCGGATCGTCCGGGCGGCCTGGCATGGCGCCATCCGTTCAGTTGCGTGGGCCGACGAGTATCAGCTTGCAGGGTCGGAGCCAGGATCCCCTCTACATCGTCGACGGTGTGATCCTGTCCGAGAGCGTGCTCGACTTCGATGGTCTGGACATCGAGTCGATCGAGATAATCAAAGGCGCGGCCGCGGCATCGCTTTATGGCGCGCGCGCGGCGAATGGCGTGATCCAGATCACGACGCAACGCGGCCGGAACGTGGCGGACAACGACGTACGGTACACGGTCCGGACGGAGATCGGGAAGAGCAATCTGCCGGGGCGATTCGACCTCACGCAGAAGCACCATTTCGCGATGACCGAGGACGGGAGCCAATTCCTCAGCTCGGACGGTGAGGCGTGTGACTGGCTCGAATGTGACAATGTGGCTCTGGCCGGCCAGCGCCGCCAGGCGGACGAGTCGGCGAGCTTGTGGAATACGGTCCAGCGGGAATCGTGGCCGGGAGTGACGTACGACCACGTCGACCGGTTCTTCAATCCCGGGCTGCACATGACGAACTCCGTCTCCGTCGCTGGACGTTCCGGCGGTACGAACTACCGCATCAGCTACAACCGGCTCCACGAAGACGGCGTCATGGAAGGCCACGGCGGCGAGGTGCGCCACACCATCCGGCTCAACATGGACCAATCGATCCGTGACGACATCACGGTCAGCGCGACGATGTCGTACATGCGCAACAAGTTCGATGAGCGTAACGGGCCGATCTTTCAGCTGACGCGCATGCCGGCCGGAGTCGACATCGCGACACCTGATCCAGACTTCCCAGACTTCTTCGTGCTCAAGCCGGACCCCAACAATGACAACGAGAACCCGCTCAATCTGATCAGACGCAACACGAACACGGTGACCAACAGGAACCGTTTCCTGGGTAGTATAGCGACCACCTGGTCACCGCTCAGCTGGTTGGACATCGATGGCCAATTCGCTTTCGATCGCTTGGATCGGAATTTCAACACATACGAGCCCAAAGATTGGCGCAACCTGAATGGCGGCCGGCGCACTGGGAGCATCCAGCTCAACCACCGGCGTGTCGAGGGGATCAACACGGCGGTCACGGCCAAAGCCGAGCACCGGATCGGTGATCTCGGGGTCACCACATCCGTGCGCTATCTCTATGAGCGCGAGGATGACAAACGCGTGGAGGCGGAGAGCGAGGAGTTCGTGGCCGATGGCATCTTCTCGATCCAGAACACGCCGGAGGAGCGGCGCGATGGCGAATCGTCCTTCACGCCGGAGCGGCGGGATGGCTTCTTCGTGAATACGATCCTCGACTTCAAGGACCGGTATATGCTCGATGCGCTGGTCCGCCAGGATGGCAACTCGCGGTTCGGTCCGGACGCCCGTAGGTCCTGGTACTTCCGCGTCGGCGGATCGTACACATTGTCTGACGAGCCATGGTTCAACGTGCCAGGCGTCGACAACGTGTCGCTGCGCTACGCGATCGGAACGGCGGGCAGCGCACCGAACTTCGATGGCCAATTCGAGACGTTCGAAATCGGCAGCGGCGTCATCACGCCCGGCGCGCTCGGAAACCGCAACCTGAAGCCGGAGGTCACGACCGAACAGGAGATGGGGATCGATGCGATCCTCGGCCGATTCTCGTTCGACGTGACGTTTGCGCGGTCCCGCACGGAGGATGCGTTGCTCCAGGTTCCGTTGCTCGCGTACCGCGGGTTCTCGACGCAGTGGCAGAACGCCGCGGCGCTCAAGAGCAACACGATCGAGGCCACGCTCACCGCGCAGATCGTTCGAACGCGCGATTTCGCATGGACCACGCGTGTGCTCTTCGATCGGACCCGCCAGCAGGTCACGGCTCTGACGGTGCCGCCGTTCACGCAGGGCGTCGGCGGGCAGGGGTTCGGCGACATTTTCCTCGTGCGTGAGGGCGAAGCGCTCGGCACGTTTTACGGGTTCCAGTTCGCCGAGAACTGCGGTCACCTGCCGAGCGGCATCGACTGCAGTCAGTTCCAGGTCAACAATGATGGCCTCATGGTCTGGGTCGGCGATGCGGGTTCCTGGGAGAACGGGTGGCAGACCTACACGGATGCGGAAGGCAACGCGCGGAATTGGTGGGGCACGCCCGCGCCGTTCACGGTCCGAGGGCAGGAGATCCTTTGGGGCCAGCCGTTCCAGGCCGAGGCCGATGACCCGATCAGCGGCGAGCGGACCACGTTCCTCCCCATCGGCAAGACCACGCCGGACTATAGCCTCGGCTGGTCGAACACGATGACGTGGAAGGGCTTCACCGCCTATGCCTTGGTGCGGTCGGTCCAGGGCTTCGATGTCTGGAACCAGCCACTGCAGTGGGCGACGTTCCAAGACTACTCGGGCATCATGGACCAGAGTGGCATGCCCGAGGCCGATCAGAAGCCGATCGGCTACTATTCGACCCTCTACAATGCATCCGGTCTCGTGCCGAACTCGGTGTTCATCCAGGACGCGAGCTTCATCAAGCTTCAAGAGGTTCGGCTCGCCTATCAGGCCGGGCGCGATGTTTTGGATCGGCTGCCGTTCGGGGGAGGTGTCGAAGGCCTGACGCTCTCAGTGGCGGGGCACAACCTTTGGACGTCGACCGACTACAATGGCTATGACCCTGACATCGGTGCTACGGGCGGCGGTGTCGGGTCAGCGACGATCGCGCGGGTCGACGGTTTCGGCTACCCGCCGTTCCGAACCTTCACGCTCGGCGTCGAGCTGAACTTCTGAGGCGGGAGCTACGATGATGAGCATGCACAAGTCCATCGGGCTGATCGCCCTCACGACGCTCCTCGCCGTGGGCTGCGCGGACCTTGCGGTCAGCAATCCGAACGACGCCGACCGCGAGCGTGCGCTCCGGACCGCGGGCGACCTCGAAGCCCTCATCGGTGGGGGCTTCGGGACCTGGTACGAAGTTACGAGCTCGAACAGCAGCAGCGGGCCGCTCCTCATGACGCTCGCGTACCAGCACTCTGCCACCGCTGCAAACTTCGCGATGGTCGAGTTTTCCGGCTGGCCCAAGGTGCCTGCGCACGCGTCGCCATCCGACAACTTCGTAGACCAGAATGTAGGCAACAACTGGGTCCGCCTGTGGCGAGCGGCATCCACGTCGGTCGAGGGCGTTGCCGAGCTCGAGTCCGGCGAGTTCGACTTAGATGCCGAGGACCTCGCTCGAGCCAAAGCATTCTCGTACTTCGTGCTCGGGCTCGTGCACGGCAGCGTGGCCGTCATGTATGACCAGGGCTACATCTTCGATCCAACGGTTCCGGTCGAAGAAGTAACGCTCCATCCGCGCGAGGAAGTCCTCGAGGCGGCGTTCGGCTACTTCGATCAGGCGATTCAGGAAGCGTCGGCGCAGGATTTCACAATCCCCGATACGTGGATGTCACGGGAGATCGGGTCCGACGAGCTTATCCAGATCGCGCACTCGTACAGGGCACGGATCCGCGCGGCCGTGGCGCGGACGCCAGAGGAGCGGCAGGCCGTGGATTGGAACGCAGTGATCAGTGACATCGACGCGGGGATCACGGATCCGTTCGAGATCGATATGCGCCCAGGTAGCGGCTTCGAGTCGAACACACTCGAGAATATCTTCAGGTTCGGACCGTGGGGGCAGCTCAGCTATCAAGTGCTCGGCATGGCGGATCAGTCCGGACAGTATCAACGATGGTTCGCGCGCGCGCCGGCGGACCGTCACCCGCAGTTCAGTGAAACCGATGTCTTCCTGATCATCACGCCAGACCTCCGGTTCGCTCAGGGCGCCACCCTCGACGAACAGCGACTCGAGGAGAACAAAGGTACGAAGTTCGAGATCTCGCGGGGCTCCGGCGGCTTCTCCGCACAATGGGTGCGCCCCGACCGCGGATCCTTCCGGTGGTCTTACTACCGATACCACGAGCTCGATGTATGGGCGAATAACTACGATCCTGCCGAACCCACCGATATGCCCGAGATCACTGTCGAGGAAATGCGCCTGCTGCGGGCCGAGGCGCTCTACCGCATGGGCGATCTGGCGGGCGCCGCGGAGATCGTGAACGAGACGCGCGTCCCGGCGGGCCTGAACGTTACCGACGCGAGCAGCACGAACACCAGCTGCGTGCCGAAGTTGCCGAACGGCGAGTGCGGTGACCTTTTCGAGATGCTGAAATGGGAAGTCCGGCTCGAGACGATCTACCGAGGGCTCTTCATGGC
>JBOHRM010000612.1:0-4172 GCA_050732715.1 Longimicrobiales bacterium | reverse complement strand
CGCGTATACCGGCGCGTTGTCAGGTATCCGCGACCGAATCCCCTCGGTCATCGCCCGAATGTAAGCGGCGTTGCAGCCGCAACATCCGCCGACGAATCCGAATCCCCGCTCGGCGGCGGTGCGTCCGAGCTCGTAGAACTCGCGCCGGGCGACGTGGATCGTCTCGAGATCGTCGGGGAACTCGGACATCTTCGTGAAGCACGGCGTCTCATCGGTGGTCCGAAACGCCGCGGGCTGCACGATGATCGGTACGCCGGCCGCTTCGCCCATCGCGGTGACGAGCGGGATGATGCGGGCCGGTTCCTGCTCGCAGTTCGCGCCCACGGCGAGGGCGCCGGCGGCGGCCATTTCTTTCGCGCATTGTGCGGGTGAGTAGCCGTCGCTCGACGCGGTCACCGTCGGGCGGAAGCTCATCGTCGCCAGTACGTCCAGGCCGCTGTTCCCCGCGCACTCGAGGGCGATCCGCATTTCCTCGAGGTGGAAGAACGTCTCGAGGATCAGGAAGTCGACGCCTGCGTCGTGCAAGAGCCGAATCTGCTCGTCGAGCTGATCACGGACGTGCCCAGCGGACTCGGGCCCTTCCCGCTCGAAGAGCTGCGTGCGCGACACGGAGCCCGCGACGAGCGCCCGCTCTCCTGCGACCTCCCTGGCGAGCCGAACCGCCTCGACGTTGATCTCCTCGGTCCGCTTGCCGTAACCCGCGCGCGTGAGCTTCTCGCGTGTCGCGAAGAACGTGAGCGCTTGCAGCACCTGAGACCCGGCGTTCAGGAACTCGCGATGCAGCTCACGGAGTGCGTCGGGCTGCTCGACCACGACTTCGGGTGTGAACTGTCCGCTGCCGCGGCCCGTCCCGACCTTCCCGCGGCCTGAACCGCTATCGACGTAACCGCGCCGTTCCAGCTCAATCAGATAGCCACCATCACCCGGCACGGGTGCGGGTCCCTCCAGCAACTTCGCAATCCTCGTCTTCAATTGAGCTCCTCGAGTTGAGGCGAATCCGGTCTCCAACAGGCGGCCGCGCCTACGATGCCGGCATCCGCGCCCAGCGCTGCCATGGTGATCGGGATGGCGCGACCGGCTCCGGCCCAGGTGTGCGCACGCGTGGACTGCACCAGAGCCCGCCAATAGTGGGATCCGCAGAGGCCGAGTCCGCCGCCCACCACGACGGCCTCCGGGTCGAGCACGTTGACCAGGAATCCAACTGCGCCGCCGAGCGCGTCCGCCGCGGAGGTCACGATCTCGAGCGCATCGCCGTCGCCGCCGTTCGCGGCACGAATCACCTCTTCGGCCGTTATCGGATCGCGGCCGAGCCGTGCCGCGTAACGCCGAGCGATGCCGGGTCCCGAGGCGTATTCCTCGAGGACGGTGACGGAACGTTCGCCGCAGTGCGCACACGTGTGGCTCGTGGGACCGCTCGCGAGCACGAGCGCGTTGCCGTGTGCGCCGGCGTACGGCCGACCGGCCTGAACAAACGTATGGCTGATTCCGGTGCCGACGGTGACGTAAACGAAGCAGTCGAACCCGCGCCCGGCCCCGTACAGCGCCTCGCCGAGCGCCGCCGCGCGCACGTCCGATTCGATCACGGCCGGCGCGAGCTGCGACAGGCGTTCGCGTACCGGAACTCCCAGCCACGGGATGGTCTGCGCGCTCGTGACCTTGCCATCGGCGTCGACGAGCTCGGCCACTCCGGCGCCGATGCCTTCTACCACACGGCCCCATGACGTGGCCTCCTCGATGAGGCCGGCCGCCAGATCGAGCGTATCCTTGAGCACGGCGTCTCCGCCGCGGCTGGCGTGCGTCGGAATGACACGTCGTGCTACGACTTCGCCTTCCGGGAACAGCACCACGCCGGCCGCCGTTTTCGTCCCACCGATGTCGATGCCGATTCTGGCGCGGGCGTTCGCATCCCGCTGTGTCAACGACCGGGCTGGGCTGGCCATATCGCTCAAGCGCGCTAACAGAACCGGGGGCATGCGGACGGCGTATTCTCCGCCGCCGCGGCACCGCGGTCAAGGCAGGGCCCGAGCCTGGCCTGAGCCCGCCCGCTTTCGTGCTCAGATAGCGGGTGATGCCGGCCGGCGAACGCGGCGCGGCTCATTGAGCTTGCGCAGAGCGCGCTTCAGGACACCGAGCGCCCAGAGGACGCGGCGGGGCAGCATCGTGGCTGCATAGATTCCGATCGATCGAATCGAGCGTTTGCCGGCGGCGGCCCACGCGCTGCGGATGGCCTGTTTGGCGCGATGGGTTTCCAGGCAAGTCAGGTGGGCGTACGCGAGCCGCGTGTGGAGCTCGCACTGACTCCACTCGAATGCCTTGCGCTCGCCGTCACTCAACGGCCGCAGCCGAGCCGCTCGTTGCGTGCTCTCGAGGGCGTTGCGAATCAGGCGCGTGGTGTTGGTCGGCGCGGTCAGCGAGCGGCCATCCGTGGCTTTGCGGTACCGCATCAGCGGCGTCATGACGATCGCGCCTGGAAACGCCGCCGCCACGCGGTGAAAGTACTCGTTGTCTCCAGCGACCCGGAACTTCTCGTCGAAGAACCCGACCTCGCTCAACACGCTTCGGTGCATGATCGCCGAGGAAGGAAAGACGAAGTTGCCGAAGAAAAGGAGACGGAAGGCATCACCCGCGAAGATATCGTGCTCGCTGACCGGCAGGCGCAGCCGAAAGGAGGATAGGTCGGAAGCGAAAAAGGCGCGCGGATCGAGCCCGACGGCGCGGAATACGGGGAAACCCTCCCGGAATCCATCGATCCCCTTGATCGTACCCGCCGCGTCCACGACCTGACAACCCGTTATGCACCACTTGGCACTCGGCGTGGCCGCAAGGGCGCTGAGCTGTATCCGTAGCTTCGAGGGGTGCCATTCATCGTCGGAATCGAGGAATGCGATGTATTCACCCCGTGCTTCGCCGAGCCCTCGATTGCGTGCCACGGAAACACCGCGATTCTCTTGGTAGACGTACCGCACGACGCCGGGGAACCGCTCGCAAACCTTTCGCGTCTCGTCCGTCGAGCCATCGTCGACCACCAAGATCTCGAGTGGCTTGTGGTCCTGCGAGACCGCGGAATGGACTGCGCCGGCCAGCATGGCTGCCCGGTTGTACGTGGGAATCACGACCGACACGGTCGCCGCGATGCGCGGCTCGAGAGCATGGAGCGCGTCGAAGTCGAGTCGGCCGAGCCGAGACTCCCAATCCCACCGATCGATGAGACCGTTCACCTGAAGGCGCCGGTTCACTTCGCGCCCGACACCGCGTTGGCCGCGTCGCGTCCCGGCCTAGCCTGACAACGATGCGAGCCGGTCCGTCTTGTTTCCCGTGACATGGAACACTCTCTCGAGCAGGAGCGGGAGCTCATCGCGCAGGATACGGATGCCTTCCTCGGTGACGCCGCCGCGTGTTGCCACCTGATCGATCACCGCCTCGTAGGCGCTCCCGTGTTCATGGAGGAGTTTCGCCGCGCCATACAGGGTGACACGCACCATCCGCTCCGCCTCGGCCAAACTGAGCCCGCTGTTTCGCACCGCCATCAGCGCAACCTCCTGGCAGGCCGCCGCGACGAACGCCGGCGCGCAGCTGGTGAGGTTCGTCGCGTCCGGAAAATCCTCCTCGCCGATCATCATGACCTCGCTTATGGGCTCCAGGATGCCGTTCAGGAATGCGACGTCATCGGCACGGACCCACGCATGGTGGCATACGAGAGACACCGCGGTAAACGTTCTGACCGTCACACTCGGCATGAGACGGCTCACTCTGCGTGACGTCGCGCAGAAGAGCGCATCCAGAGACACACCGGCCACCGCCGAGACGAGGTGCACATCGTCCCGCAGATCGGTGGTGAGCTCGCGGAGCACCGGCAGCACCTCGTTCGGAGGAACGCAGAGAAGCAGACAATCGCTCTGCCGAGCCACGTCTCGATTGGCGCGAGCGATGCGAAGGTGCGGGTAGCGCTGCGACAGCTCCGTGGTGCGATCGATACTGCGCGGCGACAAGAGGAGCTGCTGCGGGCCAAGGATGGGTGCACTCAACCACGCGTCGGCGAGCGCATGCCCGATCCGCCCGCAGCCAATCATGCCGACGGTCCTCAACTCGCGGCCTCCTATCCGAAGCGATCGCCCAACGTCGGCTGTTCGAACGTGACTAGTGGTCCGATTCCAAAGTCAACGCTACATTCG
>JBOHRM010000611.1:0-2501 GCA_050732715.1 Longimicrobiales bacterium | reverse complement strand
ACCTGAGCTCGTGCAAAGTCGCTTTCGAGGAGCAGCACCTCCTCATCATTGAGACCGTAATAGTCCATCAGCTCCTTGCGAGGTGGAAGCTTGTTGTTCTTTTCGATATAGGCCGTCAACTCGCGGGATCGGATGTTGGAGCGAGCCTGCGCGATCGCGACCTGCTGCGCCGTCGTCCAGCCCTGGACCGTCAGGCTGAGAGCCGTCCCGCCGACGCCCGAAACGGTGTCGGCGGCGTGGAGCACATCGGAGACGACATCGACGCCCGCCAGGCCGATCGTGTACAGTCCGAGGACGACGTTGCCGTGGGCGATGTCGGATATTCCCTCCTTCGCATCGAGGAACGACGCGTACCAGCCGAGCACGGGCACCAGCGATCCCACGCGCCGTCCCGCGGTCATCGCGGCTTGCTTCTGGAGGAACTTGGTGACGACCTCCCGCGCGGCGGCTCGACGCGTCTTGGCGATGGCCGTTTTCTCAATCGCCCCCTCCAGTGCTTCCGCGGCCGCGCGCTTGCCGGGCGCGATCGGGCGGTTGGGTTCGGCCGGCGGGACGCGCGGCGGCGGGGGTTCCGCCTTCGCGGCGGCCAGCGATTTCGGCTTCTTGGTGGCCTCAGCGACTGGTGGTTTCGGTTGCTCAGGTCGGGGGGCCTTGCCAGGCTCGGCTTCAGGGCTCGTTCGGGGCGGGCCCTCGGCAGCCGCTTTCGGCGTCTTCGGCGGCGTTGCCGGCGTGGGCGTGATGGCTTTGGGTTTCGGCTTCGGTTGCGGCCCGGGCGTATCCGCAGCGGGCTTGGGCGCACCAGCGCCCGACGGTGCAGCACCCGGCGTCGCACCACCGAGCTTGGTGGCAGCGGCTCGCATTTCGCGCGCCGCCTTCGCGATCTCGGCTTTCCTCGCGGGAAGATTCCACGACTTATACCGGATCCCAGGCTCCTTTTTGAACGCCTTCGTTTGCGCGGAAAGAGAGACGTCCGTCGGGGCGACGCCCACGAATAGCGTACGTCGCGAGACGTTCACCGCCACCTCGTCGTAGGCGTCTAACAGCTTGCCCGACGCATCGACCTTGCGCAGCCGTATCTTGCCGTCCTCGCGGAGCCGCTCGATGTCATGCCGGACCTGCCCGCCCAGCTCCCTCTGAATGACCTTGCCCTCCGGCGTCTCCCCCTTGACCTTTTGGAGCTCTTCCCATTTCTCGAGTTCTTTCTTCGTCGGCTCCCGGCCTTTCTTCGCGCGAATCTTCGCCGGATCCTTGACTCGCTCCTTGGTTCCGTGCAGCTCAGTCGCCGTCGCTTGACCAGCCTTGGCCTCGAAGATCGTCAGGACCTCGAGGGCATTGCCCTGACGTCGTACGAGCATCCCATCCGTTAACTTGCTACCATCGAGATCGAGGATTCGGTTGCCCTCGATGAAGAGGATATCGCCTGGCGCTACCTTCTTCGGCAGGATCTGGTCGAGGCCCACGCCCGTCTCGAGCCGCGCGGCGATCTCGCGGTTCATGACCTCTTCCGTGAGCTCACCTCTCAGCGTTTCGACGACCTGCTGGGCCTGGCCCGAACGCGCGGCGATGTGAGACAATCGCTCCTTGACTGCCGGATCGGCGGCAATCTCGTCAATGGTGCCTCGAAGCTGATCGTACTTCTGCCGGATCGCGGTCATGTCCTTGACCGCCTCGTTCACCTTCGTGCCCGAAGGCGCCGCGGGTTCCCCTTCAGGTGTCTGGCGCGCAAGGCCTATCGAGCTCGCGCCGCCAACGCTGACCCTGCCGCGGCCCTCGAGGACGGAGTCGGCCACGCGGTTGGCTTCTCGATCCAGCGAATCCCCGAAGAACGGCGAAGGCGACCGGCCGCCGCGGCGTTGCTGTAACACGTGAGCGAGCTCGTGAGACAACAGTCGAAGGCCCGCCGGGGTGTAGGGAGCATAACGCCCGGTGTCGAATGTGATGTCGTTCCCGATCGTGTACGCCACCGCGCCGACGCTTCGCGCCGACTCGGCCGCCTTTGGATGGTCATGCACGCGTACGCGCCCGAAATCTCGAGCCAGGCGGAGCTCCATGTATGCCCTGACCGCGGGCTCGAGCGCACGGCCAGGTCCGGTGAGCGCGTTCCCGCTGATCGGGGGAACGGCCTCCGCCTCGGAGTCACGGTGACCCATTGGCCGGCTCTGGGCCAGGGCGGTGTTGCCGGCGGAAAGAAGCAGCGAGCGCCGGTCCATGCCGGTGGCGGCCCTACCGGCACCGACATTCGGGGCGACCGTCGTCGCCGGCCGGCGGGCACGGCCGAGCACACTGACCGGAGCCGGGACGGAATCAGCCACTGGGGGTCAATCCACGCGGGACGCCCATCGTTTGCCGAAGAAGACGTCGACTGACGGAGTGGGCCGCCCTCTCGCGGGGAAGGCCGCGAGGATACGCTCGACGAACGCCTCGACCTGCTGCCGAAGGTTCTCCTGGTCCTTTACGTTCGAGTACGACGCCGGGAGGCGCAGCTCGATGAGCTTCTGGCC
>JBOHRM010000610.1:0-5691 GCA_050732715.1 Longimicrobiales bacterium | reverse complement strand
CTCGCGGTGAAGCCCACCTTCGCCATCCGCGCCCTCCTCGACGCTGGCGCGGCCGTTCGCTCGGCGCTCCTCGACGGCGACCTCGCCGCGGCCCGCGCCCAACTCGGCACCCATCTGGTCAGCCGTCCCGTCCACGACCTCGCAGCGGATGAGATCGCCGCCGCGACCATCGAGTCGCTGGCGGAGAATTTGACCGACTCCGTAGTGGGGCCATTGTTCGCCGCGGCCATCGCCGGCCCCGGAGCGGCCTGGGCCTATCGATTCGTGAACACCGCGGACGCCGTGCTCGGCTATCGCACGCTCGAGTTGCGCGACATCGGCGCCGCACCGGCACGCGTCGATGACATGCTCAATTTCGTGCCCGCACGGATCGGCGCGATGCTGATCGGGATCGCCGCACCGGCGGGCCGAGGGAATGCCGCGCGAGCGCTGCGCACCGCGTCGAGCGACCACGCGCGGACCGCCAGTCCGAACGCCGGCTGGACCATGGCCGCGATGGCGGGAGCGCTGGACATCTCGCTGTCGAAGCGCGGGGCATACACACTCAACCCGTGCGGGCGGGCCGCCGATGCAGCCGACATCGCGCGCGCTTCGCGAATCGTGCTCGCGGCTTCTGGCCTTGCGCTCGTGCTCTCGACACTGCTCGCCGCGGTGATCTCGTCACACCGGAGAGCGACGTGATCGAGGCACGCATCGACGCGGCGGCCGCCGCGCCCGCGTTCCATGGCGGTCCGCCGGCGTTTCACGCGGACGACGCGCCCGTGCTCCTCGACTTCAGCACGAACATCAACGCGTTCGGCCCGCCGCCCGACGTGTTGACCGCCATCGCCGCGGCCGATCCCGCGGCTTATCCGGATCCCACGGCGAAGGCGCCGCGCCAGGCGTTCGCCCATTGGTGTGGGCTACCGGTGGACCAGGTCGCGCTCACCGCCGGCGCGTGCGATGCCGTTGACCGCATCGCGCGAGCGTTCCTCGGCCCCCGTGATACGGTGTTGGTCGCCGCGCCGGCGTTCGCCGAGTACGCGCGCGCCGCCGCGATCGCGGGCGCCACCGTGCGCGAGGTGAGGGAGCCATCGCGCTACTCGGACCCGGACCTCGATCCGATCCTCGCGGCGATGCGTGAGCTGCGCCCGCGCCTCCTCTTTCTTGCCGCGCCGTCGAGTCCGTTGGGCGCGGCTAGGCCGGCGCAGGAGATCGCTGCCCTCGCGGATTCGATCCACGGACACGGGCTGCTGGTGCTCGACGAGTCATACGCCGCATTCGAGAGCGGCGTCGCGAAGCCGCCGCTCTGTGCCGAGCGGAACGACGTCGTGCACGTCCGATCGATCACCAAGGACTTCGCGCTTGCCGGCGTACGTGCGGGGTTCGTGATCGCCAGATCCGACATCATCCGTGCGATCCAGTTGGCCGGCCCGCCATGGGCGGTGAGCGCGGCGGCCCAAGCCGCGGCGGCTGCTGCGTTCACGCCGCGCGCGCTCGAGCACGTCTCCCGCACGATCCGCACATTGCGGTCCGAGCGCGGCCGCCTTGCGCAAGCCCTCGGCGCGCACGGCGCAGTTCCGCTACCCGGCGACACACACGTGTTGTGCCTCCGCGTCGACGGCGCCGAGGCCGTGGCCGCACGGCTGCTGCGGCACGGCATCCGCGTGCGTCCGTGCCGATCTTTCGGCTGGCCTGGCGTGGTGCGCATCGCGCCGCGCACGCCCCGAGAAAACAACGTCGTGATCGACCGGTTCATGGAGGCGCTATGCTGACGCTCGTGCTCGTACGTCACGGCGAGAGCGAGCACAATGCGACGATGCGTTACCACGGTCACACGGACGCGCCGTTGACGGCGGCGGGCCGGATGCAGGCGCTCGCGCTGCGTGAACGCCTCGGCCGGCTCACGAAGGCGGAGCCGCTGCGCGTCGTGTCGAGCGACCTCGGCCGCGCCCGCGAGACGGCGCGGATCGCTCTGCCGGACCAGACCGTCACCCTCGATCCACGCTTGCGCGAGCTCCATTTCGGCGCGTTCGAGGGGTGCTCGCACGACACGTGTCTCGCGGTGCACGGTGCCCTCTATCGCAGCTGGCTCATCGGCCCGGCATCCGTCCGGCCGCCGGGCGGCGAGACGCTGGCCGAGCTCGAGGCGCGCGTGATCCGTTGGCTCGACGCACAGCCGCGCGAAGGTGTGACGATCGCGATTACGCACGGAGGACCGATCTTCGTGCTGCTCGCCCGCCTCCTCGACATCCCGTTCGACGCCGCGCGCCGCGCCGGACTCGCACACGGCGACGGCGTGCGGCTGCTGCTGCGCGACCGGCCGAACGCAGTCGACGAGGCGCAAATGGCCTATGCCGGCGCGAAGGCGCCGCGATGGGAGCGATTGCTCACGCCGCCCACCTGGCTCAGCGATGAGACGATGGGCTGCGGCCAGATTCGCGCGGCCCGCCGACTCACTCATGCGCGCCGAATCCACGACACGAGCCCCCGTGAACATCGAGACGCGTCAACGCAAGACCCGGAACGAACCATGCACCGAGTAGACGATCCGCTCCAACCCGTGGACGACCAGCCACGTCACCCCGCCGCGCCGCGCCCGAAGGGCCGCACGCCCGGACGGTATCGCGTTCCACCCCGGGACCGCCGCCATGGCCTCGTCATAGTGAATACCGGCAATGGCAAGGGAAAAACGACGGCCGCGCTCGGGATACTGCTCCGCGCAGCCGGCCGCGACATGCGCGTCGCGATGCTGCAGTTCGTCAAAACGGCCGATGTCGACCGCGGCGAACACATCGCGGCACGCCGCCTCGGCATCGAGATCCTTGCGCTCGGGGCCGGCTTCACGTGGCTCAGTGAGAACATCGAGGAGGATCGCCGGCTGGCCCGTGAGTGCTGGGCTCGTTGCATCGAGGTTCTCAACTCCGGCAAATACGATGTCGTCATCTTCGACGAGCTCACCTACGCGTTGTCCTACGCATGGCTCACGAACGAAGAGGTGATCGAGGCGATCCGCGCGCGGCCAAAGGGAACGCACGTCGTCATCACCGGGCGAAAGGCGAGCGAGCCGTTGCTCGAGTTCGCCGACCTCGTGACCGAGATGCGCGAGGTCAAGCACCCCTACCGAACGAAAGGCCTCGCGGCTCAACCAGGGATCGAGCTGTGACCGGTTCGCTCTTCCCCGTTCCCGGTCCCCGGTTGCCGGCTTCGGATTCGCCGGTCGATCACCGGCAGGAAACCGGTAATCCACGGACCGACCCATGAGCGAGAGGGCCCGCACGCTCATGATCCAAGGCACGGCGTCCGGCGTCGGCAAGTCAGTGCTCTCGGCCGCGTTCTGCCGAATATTCACGCGCAGAGGTCTACGGGTGCGGCCGTTCAAGGCGCAGAACATGTCGAACAATGCGGCGGTGACGGCGGAGGGCGCGGAGATCGGCCGAGCACAGGAAGTGCAAGCCCGCGCGGCCCGCGTGGCGCCCGACGCGCGCATGAACCCCGTGCTGCTCAAGCCGCTCGCCGACACGCGCTCCGATGTGGTCCTGATGGGCCACGGCCGTCCCGAGCTCGCGCGGCTGCCATGGCATCGGCGACGCGACGCGCTCTGGCCCGCCGTCACGCAGTCGCTCGATTCCCTGCGCAGCGAATCGGATCTGGTCATCATCGAGGGCGCCGGCAGCCCAGCCGAGACGAACCTGCGCGCCACTGACATCGTCAACATGGCCGTGGCGCGCTACGCCGCGTCGCCTGTTCTCCTGGTCGCGGACATCGACCGGGGCGGCGCTTTCGCCTCGCTCTTCGGCACGTGGTCCCTGCTCGAAAACGGCGATCGCGACCGGATTCGCGGATTCCTCCTGAACCGCTTTCGTGGCGACGCGACTCTGCTCCCACCCGCGCCCGACGACCTCCGCCGGCGCACGGGTGTGCCCGTGCTCGGCGTCGTTCCGTACGTCCGCAATGCGTTGCCCGAGGAGGACGCGATGGCGCTGGCCCCAGCCGGGCACGGCGCGCTCTCGATCGCCGCCGTCCGTTTCCCCCACATTGCCAACTTCGACGACCTCGACCCGCTCGCCGCCGAGCTCGACGTTCACGTCCGCTGGACCGATTCACCCGACGACCTTGCCGACGCGGCCGCCATTGTATTGCCCGGGACGCGCAATACGCTGAATGACCTGCGCTGGCTCTGGCGCACCGGCCTCGCCGCCGCCGTGCGCGCCCGCGGCATCGCCGCCACGCCCGTGCTCGGCATCTGTGGCGGTTATCAGATGCTCGGCCGCTCCGTCGAGGACCCTTACGACATCGAGGCCGGCGGCCGCTGTGACGGTATCGGGCTGCTCGATGTGACAACGACACTCGAACGCCACAAGACGACGCGCTGGACCGACGCCGAAGTCTCCGCCTGCGCCCCGCGCCTGCGCCTCGCGGCCGGCGCGACCCTGCGCGGCTACGAGATCCGCCACGGCGTCACGCGCCTCGGTCCGCACGCCACGCCTTGGCTCTGCCATGACGGCGAAGTGATCGGCGCGCTCAGCGCCGGCGACGATCGTATCGTCCTGGGAACCTCGCTGCATGCCCTCTTCGCACACCGCGGTTTCAGGAGCGCTTTCCTCGACATGATCCATCACCCGGACATGATCCGGGACCGGACCAACGCTCGGGATTGGGATGCCCACATCGACCGCGAGCTCGAACGCTGGGCCGACGTCGTCGAGCGGGCGGTTGACATCACGACCATCGAGCGCGTCATCGAGAGCGCCGGGTGATGTGCGTGAGCATCTCGAACTCACCGATGCCTCGGGATCCAGCCATCGGAACGAGTCCCGTCGAGGATTGCACACGCGGCCCTCGCCGCTCGGCCGCTCGTTTCCGCGTCGTGAGCGGAGCTCAGTCGCGTCTCCTACTCGTGCGCCACGGCCACACCGAGTGGAACCGGCTCGGACGGGTTCAAGGCACGACCGACGTGCCGCTCGACAGTCTCGGCCGTGCTCAGGCCGACCGGCTGGCCTCCGCCCTGGCCCACCGAAGCATCGCCGGCATCTTTTCCTCACCGCTCGCACGCGCCCGGGAGACGGCCGAACGTATTCGTGCCGAGCACCGGCACCCACCGAGCCTCGTGCTGCTGGACGAGCTCCGCGAGCTCGATTATGGCCGCTGCCAGGGCTTGACACCCGCGCAGTGGGCCACTGTGGATCCCGACCTCGAACAGCGCTGGCGAACCGAGCCGTGGCGCGTCCGCTTTCCCCAAGGCGAAACATTGGCGGAGCTGCGGCGTCGCGCCGACGACGCGATGGCTCGGCTTCGCGACCGAACGTTCGATCCAGACGCGGAGACCCTCGTCGTCGCACACGGCCACATCCTTCGTGCGCTCTTACTCCAATTGTGCGGTTTGCCCGCCGAACGGTTCTGGACGATCGATATACCGAACGCGTCGATTCTCACCGTCTACGACGGCGAACATATCGGGATTCGCTTCGAGCCCGACGTCCACTGCGATCCGCAAGCAGGTCAACGAACGAGCCGGGTGAAGCGCTACCGCGTTCGTCTCTCCGAGGAGGCCGAATGAGATGTCATCGATATCTACCGGTACATTGCTGTCCATGATTCCGTGGACAAGGCAGCATACGTGCTGGATCATCGCGAGTCTCTGCACGCACCTTGTCGAACTCCCGGAGCGGCGGCACGTGCCGCCCGTGTTGGACCGGATCGGTGTAACGG
>JBOHRM010000609.1:0-3156 GCA_050732715.1 Longimicrobiales bacterium | reverse complement strand
GATGGGTTGCGGCGCCGCGGGTATCTTCGGGCGGTCGAAGGTTCGAAATAGGGGCTGGCTCGAACGAGATGCGTAACCACAACATGTCACGGCGCACGTCGCTGCCCGTGCTGGGAACGGGCGGAGCGCGACCGGCCGACGGTGCAGCCGTCGATGCGAACGGTCACGCGGCGCGCGTCGGTGTCGTGACGCTCGGCTGCGACAAGAACACTGTCGACAGCGAACGTATCCTGGCAGGGCTGCACGGCGCCGGGGCGCACGTCGTCGATGACGCCACGGCCGCCGATGTCGTGATCATCAACACGTGCGGGTTCATTGACGTCGCGAAGGACGAGTCGATCGCGGCGATTCTCGACGCGGTCCGGCTCAAGTGTGATGGCCGGGTACGGGCCGTTGTCGCCATGGGCTGCCTCGTTCAGCGGTACAAGGCCGAGCTCGAGCGGGAGCTGCCCGAGGTCGACGTCCTGCTCGGCCTGACCGAAGCCGAGCGGCTGGTGCCCGAGCTCCGCGCCCGCGGGCTGCTGCCGGCCTCCTCGGCGGGCGTGCCGTTGATGGAGCTTCCGCTGCGGCGGCTCGCGACACGGACGCGTCACTCCTCGTATCTCAAGGTCAGCGAAGGCTGCGATCACGGCTGCGCGTTCTGCGCGATTCCGCTGATGCGCGGCAAACATCGCTCGACGCCGATTCCACGGCTCGTCGACGAGGCCGCCGAGCTCGAGGCGGACGGCGTTGTCGAGCTCAATATCGTGAGCCAGGACACGACGTGGTACGGCCGCGATCTGGTCCGCGGACGCGACTCGGGGGAGGGCGAGTTCTATTTCGGCAAGCCGTTCGCCGGCATGGCGGGTCCACGGCCGCAGACCCCGCTTACGCAGGCGCATGCGAACCGAAGACCTATGCAACTCGACACGCGGGAGAAGCGGACCGGGTTGCTGCCCGACCTGCTGCGCGCGTTGTTGGACGGGACGGCGATCCCGTGGCTGCGTCTGTTCTATATGTATCCGTCGGGCATTACGCGCGAGCTGGTCGACCTGATCGCGGGCGAGCCGCGTATCGTGCCGTATCTCGACATGCCGATCCAGCACGGGTCGGACGCGGTGCTCGAGCGCATGAGGCGGCCGGAGCGCCGGTCGACGATTCTCGAGCGCGTGGCGTGGCTGCGCGATGCGATCCCGGATCTCACACTGCGCACGACGGTGATCGTCGGGTTTCCGGGCGAGACGGAAGACGATTTCGAGGCGCTGCTCGACCTGCTCGAAGAGGTGCGGTTCGATCGGCTCGGTGCGTTCGGCTACTCGGTCGAGGAAGGCACACGTGCCGCGGCGCTGCCGAATCAGGTGTCAGAATCCGTGCGCCGGGAGCGGCTCGAGCGTGTGCTCGAGGCCCAGCGCGCGATCACCGCGGAGCAGAACGACGCTTGGGTTGGCCGTGCGGTGACCCTGCTGATCGATGAATCTGGAGCGAGCGAAGCTGCGCGCGCCGTTGGCCGCACGCGCGGGCAGGCGCGCGACATCGACGGCGTCGTTCACGTCGGCGGCGCGCACGGCACCCGGCCTGGCGACCTCGTGCGCGCGCGTATCACCGGTTCGGAAGAGGAAGACCTCGTCGCCGTGAGAGTCGATGGCGAAAGTATTGGCCGGTAACGAGAGCGCGCGGCTGATGGCGCGCGCCCGCACGTTGATGCCGGGCGGCGTGAGCTCGCCGGTGCGCGCGTTCAACAACGTGGGCGGCGAGCCGTTCGTCGTGGATCGCGGCGAGAAGGCCGTCTTGTACGACGTCGACGGCCGCGCGTACATCGACTACGTGATGAGCTGGGGTGCGCTCATGCTCGGTCACGCGCATCCGGCGATCGTGAACGCAGTCGCGGAGGCGGCCGAGCGCGGCACGAGCTACGGTGCGACGGCGAGCGGCGAGATTCAGCTCGCCGAGCTGATCGTGCACGCCGTGCCGTCCGTCGAGATGGTGCGCTTCGTGAACAGTGGCACCGAGGCGACGATGTCGGCGGTCCGCCTCGCGCGTGCCGTGACGGGCCGCGACGTGATCCTCAAGTTCGCGGGCTGCTATCACGGGCACGGTGATGCGTTTCTGTCAGAGGCCGGCAGTGGCGTCGCGACACTCGGGTTGCCGGCCACGCCCGGCGTGCCGGCTGCCGTCGCGGAGCAGACGTTGACGGTGCCGTACAACGACCTCGATGCCGCGACGTCTGCGTTCGATGACGCGGGCGAACGCATCGCTTGTGTCATCGTCGAACCGATCGGCGGCAACGCCGGCTTCATCCCACCGGGCGAAGGATTCCTCGAGGGGCTGCGCGCGGTCACGGCCGAGCACGGCGCGCTGCTGATCTTCGACGAGGTGATGACGGGCTTCCGCGTGGGGCCCGCCGGCGCGCAGGGCTTGTTCGGCGTGACCCCCGATCTCAGCACGTTCGGCAAGGTGATCGGCGGCGGGCTCCCCGTCGGAGCGTATGGCGGCCGCCGCGAGCTGATGGAGCGCGTCGCGCCGGCGGGAGCGGTCTACCAGGCGGGCACGCTGTCCGGCAACCCGCTCGCGATGGCGGCGGGCATCGCCCAACTGCTGGCGCTCCGCGAGAGCGGGCCGTACGGCGTGCTCGAGCGGCGTGCCCGGCGACTCGTCGACGGCGTGGTCGATGCCGCCGCGCGTCACGCCGTGCCCGCCTGGGGCGGCGCGCACGGCGCGATGTTCGGCTGGTTCTTCACCGAGGGTCCGGTTCGCAACATCGATGACGCACGACGGGTCGATGCCGACCTGTTCGCGCGCGTGTTCCACGGCTGCCTGCGCCGCGGCGTGTTCCTGCCGCCATCCCCGTTCGAAGCCGCGTTCCTATCGACCGCGCACGACGACGCCGACGTCGACCGCACGATCGACGTTTTGGACGAGGCGATCGCCGAGGCATTGGGCGCGGATCAGATGCTCGATGGCTAGCCGTAAAGCGCCTGGCAGTAGATCTCGCGCAAAGGCGCCAAGCTCGCTGAGGTCTCGCCAGGATCCTTGCAAAATTCTTCGCGAGCTTCGCGGCTTGGCGCGAGGACTCCTTACTCGCCGACGTCACCTATGCGGTGCCGCTCCGGCAGCGCAGCGAGCTGAGTTGCGATTTTTCGGCTGCGCGCTCGTCGTCGCGCTCGCGGCGTGCCGGGC
>JBOHRM010000608.1:0-4554 GCA_050732715.1 Longimicrobiales bacterium | reverse complement strand
CAGTTCGAGCGCACGCTGATCATCTGCGATGAAGGTTCGAACGCGCAATACATCGAGGGGTGCACGGCCCCGGTGTACTCGACGGAGTCGTTCCACTCGGGGGTGATCGAGAACATCGTGAAGCCTGGCGCACGGTTCCGGTACGTCACGATCCAGAACTGGTCGAACAACATGTACAATCTCGTGACGCAGCGTGCGCTGGTTCACGAGAACGCCACGATGGAGTGGCTGGACGGCAATCTCGGGTCGAAGCTGACGATGAAGTATCCGTCGTGTTATCTGGTGGGCGAGGGTGCGCACGGCTCGATCTTGTCGATCGCGTACGCGGGCAACGGCCAGCATCAGGACACGGGTGGCAAGGTGATCCACGCGGCGTCGAACACGTCGTCGCAGATCATCTCGAAGTCGATCTCGAAGGGCACGGGCCGCGCGTCGTACCGGGGTCTGTGCAAGGTCTACGAAGGTTCGGAGAACGCGCGTTCGAAGGTCGAATGCGATGCGTTGCTGCTGGACGAGACGGCGCGGACGGACACGTTCCCGTACATCGAGATCGAGGAGCAGAGCGCGAGCGTCGGGCACGAGGCGACGGTCTCGAAGATCGGCACCGAGCAGCTTTTCTATCTGATGAGCCGCGGCCTGTCGGAAGAGGAGGCTTCGGCGATGATCGTGCGCGGCTTCATCGAGCCGATCGCGAAGCAGCTGCCCCTCGAGTACGCGGTCGAGCTGAACCGGCTCGTCGAGCTCGAAATGGAGGGCAGTGTTGGCTGACGTCGTCGCTGTCGCTCCCGGGACGGCCGCTTACAGTCGGGACATCGTCGAAGCCCTCGCCACGGGCGAGCCGGACTGGCTGCGCGAGCTGAGGCTGGCCGCGTTCGCGGCGTACGAGCGGCTCCCCGTCCCGGCCACGCGGCTCGAGGAGTGGCGGTACACCGACCCGCGGATGCTGAAGTGGGACATGGTCGAGCCCGCCGACACCTCCGCTCGTTCGATGGCCCCGGCTACGGCGGGCGATGATCCCAGCGCGTTGCTCGATGCGCCGCCCGCGTCCGGCCGCGTGCTACAACTCGGCGGCGGCATCACGCGGGTTGAGCTGGACGAGACGCTGAAGCAGAAGGGTGTGGTGCTCCTCGACCTGGCGGTCGCGGCGCGCGAGCACGGCGATCTCGTGCGCCCGCATCTTGCGCGAGTGATCGCGTCGGATTCCGGCAAGTTCGCCGCGCTGAACACCGCGTTCTGGTCTGCCGGCGTCTTCCTGTATGTACCGCGCGGCGTTCGTGTCGACGAGCCGATCCGCATCGTGCGCTGGGTCGGTGACGGCGGGCTCGCGTATTTCCCGCGGCTGCTGATGGTCGCGGCGGAGGGCAGCCGTGTGGGCGTGGTCGAGGAGCTGGTCTCGCCGGACCTCCCCGAGCCCGCGTTCTCGTGCGGCGCCGTCGAGATACAGGCAAGCGCCGCGGCCGAAGCGCAGCTCGTGTCGGTCCAGCGCTGGGGCCGCGGCGTGCATTCGTTGGCGATGCAGCGAACGGCCGCGGGCCGTGATGCGAGAGTGGACACGCTGGTCGTGAACCTGGGCGGCTCCGTCGCGCGGGCCGAGGCGACCGCGTCGCTCGACGGCCCGGGCGCGCGCGCTGATCTGCTCGGCTTGTACTTCGCCGAGGCCGACCAGCATTTCGATCACGAGACGCGGCAGGAGCACCGGGTGCCTCACGCCTCGAGCGATCTGTTGTACAAGGGTGCGCTCGACGGCCAGTCGCGCGGCGTGTTCCGCGGACTGATCAAGGTGTTCCCGAAGGCGCAACGGACGGACGCGTACCAGACGAATCGGAACCTGATCCTGTCGCGCGAGGCGGAGGCGACGTCGCTGCCGAACCTCGAAATCGAGGCGGACGACGTACGCTGCTCGCACGCATCGACGGTCGGCCAGCTCGACCGCGAGGAGCTGTTCTACATCATGAGCCGCGGCGTGCCGCGCCGTGAGGCTGAGCGCCTGGTGGTGTTCGGTTTCTTCGCGGACGTGCTGGACCGCGTGCCCATGCCGGACGTCGTGCAGGAGCTGCGCGCGTCGATCGAGGCCAAGATTGGTTGATGTGAGCACGTTCACGCGCGCGGCGGCGCTCGACGATGTGCCGCCGGGCCGGCTGCTCGCCGTACAGGTCGACGGCGTCAACGTCTGCCTGGCGAACGCGGACGGAGAGATCTACGCGTTCAAGGACAACTGCTCGCACCGCGATTTCCCGCTGTCGGAAGGCGCGCTCGAGGGTACCAAGATCGAATGTGCGTGGCACGGCGCGCGGTTCGACATCACCACCGGCCGCGCACTGAGTCTGCCCGCGATACGGCCGATAAAAACGTATGGCGTCAAGGTAGAGGACGGCGAGATATACGTGGCCGTGGACGAGTAGAAATGATGAATGATGAATGCGAAATGCGAAGTGGGATCCGTTCATTCATCATTCATCACTCATCATTCATCATTTGCTGTTAAATGGCGACCCATCTCTCAACGCCATACGACATAGATGCGCTGCGAAGCGAGTTCCCGCTCCTGTCTCAGGAGCGGGCCGGGCGGCCGCTCGCGTATCTGGACAACGCGGCGAGCGCGCAGAAGCCGCACGCCGTGCTCGACGCGGTCGAGGAGTACTACCGTCACGACAATGCGAACGTGCATCGCGGGTTGTACGATCTCGCGCGCCGGTCGACGGAGCGGTACGAGGACGCACGGCACACGGTCGCCCGTTTCCTCAACGCGCATGAGCCCGCCGAGGTCGTCTGGGTGCGCGGCACCACCGAGGCGATCAACCTGGTCGCGAGCGCGTGGGGCGGCGCGAACCTGCGGCCGGGCGACGAGATCGTGCTCACCGTGCTCGAGCACCACTCGAACATCGTGCCTTGGCAGCTGATCGCGGAGCGCACCGGCGCCAGGCTGCGTTACCTCGACGTCGACGACGACGGCCGGCTCCAGCTCGAGACGCTCGATACGCTGCTGAGCGATCGCACGCGGATCGTCGCGATCGGCCACGTCTCGAACGCGCTCGGCACGATCCACCCGATCCGTGACATCGCGGAACGCGTGCACCGCGCCGGCGCGCTGCTCCTCGTGGACGGCGCACAGGGCGCGCCGCACCTGAAGATCGACGTGCAGGCGCTCGGCTGTGATTTCTATACGCTTTCGGGCCATAAGATGGCCGGGCCGATGGGGATCGGCGCGCTGTGGGCGCGGCGCGAGCTGCTCGACGAGATGCCGCCGTATCACGGCGGCGGCGAGATGATCGACGTCGTCACGCTCGAAGGCTCGACCTACAAAGAGGCGCCGCACAAGTTCGAGGCGGGCACGCCGAACGTCGCCGGCGCCGTCGGCCTCGCCGCGGCCGCCGAGTTCCTGACCCGGGTCGGCCATGACGCGCTCTGGGCGCACGAACAAGAACTAGTCCGCTACGGCCTCGAGCGGCTCGATACGGTCCCAGGCCTGCGGCTGTTCGGCGTGCGCGAGCCCGAGTCGCGCACTGCCGTGTTCTCGTTCACGCTCGACGGCATCCACGCGCACGACGTCGCGACCGTCGTCGATTCGGTCGGCGTCGCCGTACGGGCCGGGCACCATTGTACACAGCCGCTGATGCGACGTCTCGGCGTGCCGGCGACCACGCGCGCGTCGTGCTACCTCTACAACACGCCCGACGAGATCGACCGGCTGCTCGAGGGTCTCGCGCTCGCCAAGCAGCTGTTCGGCGGCTGACGGACCCGCCGTGACGGTCGACCGCTCGATCCCGCCGCTCGCCTCGCTCTTCCAAGAGCTGATCCTCGAGCACTACAAACATCCGCGCAACCGCGGCGAGCTCGAGGGCGCCAACCGCAGCGTCCACATGAACAACCCCGCCTGTGGCGACGAGGTCTGGCTCCAGCTGAAGCTCGACGGCGACCGCATCGACGACGTGCGGTTCCTCGGCGAAGGTTGCTCGATATCGCAAGCGTCCACCTCGATGATGACACACCTGCTGAAGGGCCGAACGCGCCAGGACGCGGTGCAGCTCGCCGAGCGCTTCACCGCGCTGATGCGCGGCGACGCCGAGGCCGCGAATGACCGCGCGCTCGGCGACCTGCGCGCGCTCGCCGGCGTCGCGAAGTTCCCGGTCCGCGTCAAGTGCGCGCTGCTCGGCTGGAACGCGCTCGAGACGGCGCTATCGGAATAGATACGGTGGGGCTTCACCTGGCAGCTGACTACGGTTGGAAAATGCCACGGCGCGTGGCTGGTGCCACGCCAGCGGCATGGCGAGCTGAATAGAAGAGCTTCATGGCCTACGAGTGGATTGGCCGTCGTGTGGCGATCATGGATGGCTGCCGGACGGCGTTCTGCAAGGCGGGCACGAGCTTCCGCGACCTTTCGCCCGCGGAGCTCGGCACGGTCGCCGTCCGCGAGCTGATTGCGCGCGCGGCGATCGATCCGGACGATGTCGACGAGCTCGTCTACGGCATCGTCGTGCCGCCGGTCCAGGCGCCGAACGTCGCCCGCGAGGTCGGCCTCGCCGCGGGGATCACGGCACGCGCATCGGCGTTCAC
>JBOHRM010000607.1:0-2873 GCA_050732715.1 Longimicrobiales bacterium | reverse complement strand
CGCGATGCCGCCGCAGGGCGCGCATGACCTTCCGAAACTGTTCCCGGTGCTCTCGATTGACTCGGCGGAACTCTTCCTCCCCCTCGATGAGCATCCGGAGAATTACCTCGCGGTCCTTGCCGTTCATCATGTCTCAGTACCTCCCAGTAGAAGTTCGAAAGCCATGGCAAGTCTGTCAATGCGTTCGTCAGTGGCATCAGCTCGGTTCTGCAGTACTGCGACCGCCTTCTCGAGGTCCGCAGTCACAGTGTGGTCGACTTCGATCATCTGTCCGAGGGCCGTGAACCGGGCGCTCCGTAGAGCCGGCAGACTTCCGCTCGCGAGGGCTCGAAGGTTGGAGGGACGCAGCAGGCGGACGATCAACGCAGAGACGACGATGCCTGCGCCACCCGTCATCAGCAGCGCAACGATTCGCCCCGCCCACGTCAGCGGCGCCCAAGAAAGGATCGCATCCAGAGTGCTCCCTACCTGTTCACGAGGCCAGGATCAGGGTCGTCGCGCGTAATAAAACCACGCGGGCGGGGGAAGAGAATGGCAGGATGGGACGACCTTTTCCGGCGAGATGCCGGCCCCGACACCCTGAGATCGCCAGCCGATCGCGACGCGTTTCAGGTATGGCTGCGCGCATCGCCGGGCGGTTACTTTGCGACGCGCGGATCGGACGCGTTGGCAACCTTACTCGGAGCGTGACGAATGACGACGACTCGCAGGCGGTTCCTCCAGGTTTCGGCTGCGGCGAGCGGATCGATCGCATTGAGCGGCCTGGGCTCGGGCGCCGGTGCCGCGGCAGCCGGCCCCGTTACCGCCGTGTCGGGCGTGATGCGATCCGCACGCGGCCCGGCGCCTCGGCGCATACGCCTGCTGATTCTCGGCGGCACCGGCTTCATCGGGCCTTGGCAGGTCCGCTACGCGCTCGAGCGCGGCCACGACGTCACGATCTTCAACCGCGGCCGCACCGCGCCGGGCATGTTCGAGGGCGTCGAGGAGTTGATCGGTGATCGCGCGACGGGCGAGCTCGACGCACTCAGGGGCCGGCAGTGGGACGCGGTGATCGACAACTCGGCGTCACGCGCGGACGCGCCCGGCTGGGTGCGCGACGCGGCCGGCCTGCTCGAGGGCGCGACCGAGCAGTATCTCTTCATCTCGACGCGCTCGGTCTATCGCGATCTCAGCCGCGTGCCCGCCACCGTGGACGCTCCGCTCTACACGCCCGAGACCACTCCGGGCTGGTCCGCCGGCGAGCCGTATCCTTACGGCCTCGCCAAGGCACTCGCCGAGCAGGAGCTCGGCCGCGCGTTCGGCGATCGCGCGACGATCGTACGGCCCGGCCTCGTGGTCGGCCCCGGCGACGACACGGACCGTTTCACCTATTGGCCGGTCCGCATCGAGCAAGGCGGCGAAGTGCTGGCGCCGGGAGACCGCGAACGCGACCGCGTCCAGGTCATCGACGTGCGCGACCTCTGCGAGTGGGTCGTCCGACTGTGCGAGCAGCGCACCTACAGCACGTTCATGGCCGTGGGCCCCGAGAACGGCCGGTCCATGGCCGAGCTGCTCTACGGCATCGCCGCCGTGACCACCACGCCGCTCACGTGGACCTGGGTACCGCACGAGTTCTGCGAACAGCACGGGCTCAGGCCGTACCGCGAGCTCCCCGTCTGGCGCCCGCCGACACCCGGTCTCGAGGGCTTCGCCCGCTTCGACTTGAGCCGCGAGGTCGCGGCCGGCCTCACGTTCCGCAGCCTGGCCGACACCACGGCGGCCACGCTCGAGTTCCACCACTCGCGCGACGCGGAACGAAAGAGCCAGCTGCGTGCAGGGATCACATTGGAACGGGAGGCGGAGGTCCTGCGGGCGTGGTCCGCCCAACAGAATGGCTAGTGGTCCACTAGTGGCCCGTCACCGAGGTTCTGACGGCCTGCGCGGCATCACCATGACCTCGATGACGGACCCCTAGCCGACGCCAACCGGTGCTCGATGATCGCGGATGCGCCGGGAACCGCTGCGCCGTTGTCGCGTAACAATTTGCGCTGGCGGGCACTTGGCCGCGCCGGTATGTTGTCGAGCTGCCACCGGAGCCGCACGCCGCCGGCGGGTCCCATGAGGAGATACTGGATGACGATGATCGCGCGGATCGCGCTCGTAGGAGTGCTCACGTCCACTTTGGTCGCGTGCGATGGTTTCGCACGAGCCGTCACGTCGCACACGAACGTTCTCGCGCGTGCGGCGGGCCACGAGCTCGCGGTCGAGCAGGCGGCTTCGCTGATCGCGCCGCACACCGGAATTCCCGCGCAGCCGCAGGTCGTGGAAGCCGTCGCGAACCTCTGGGTCGATTACACACTGCTCGCCACCGCGGCGACGCAGGACTCGCTGCTGCGGAACGTCGACGTCGATCTCTACCTCCGGCCCATGCTCGACCAGCAGGCGGTGCTGCGGCTGCGTGATGAGGTGGTGCAGGTCGACACGGTGATCGGCGATGACGAGCTGCAAGCGCAGTACGAGGAGGAGGGCCCGGTCCAGGTGAGCGCACGGCACATCTTGCTGCGGCTCCCGGACGACCCGACGCAGGAGCAGCGGGACAGTGTGAGGGCGCAGATGGCCGAGCTGCGTGACCGTGCGCTCGCCGATGAGGATTTCGCGGAGCTGGCGCGCGAGTTCAGCCAGGATGGCGGCACGGCGCAGCAGGGCGGCCATCTCGGCACGTTCACGCGCGGGCAGATGCTGGCGCCGATCGAGGAAGCCGCGCTTGCGACGCCGATCGGAGAGGTCAGCGACGTGGTCGAGTCGATTCACGGCTACCACATCATCCAGGTCGATCAGCGCGAGCTGCCGGATTTCGAGGCGGTCAAAGACTCGTTTCGCGGGCAGGTGATCAG
>JBOHRM010000606.1:0-12415 GCA_050732715.1 Longimicrobiales bacterium | reverse complement strand
TACCAACCGCCGCCGCTCCGGCAACATCGGCAATCGGGTTATCGCCGATCATCCACACCGGACCGCTCGGACCCACGGCGTTCAAGACGTGCCGAAACGCACGCGGATTCGGCTTCTCGTACCCGATTGATCTAGCACCTCCACCATGGCGCCGGACCACATGCCGTCCCGATACGCCAGCGTGCCATCGAAATCCCAAATCAACAACATCGAAACTCACGACAACCGTTCGAGTCCACTTTCGCCCCGCCACCCGTACGAGGCAACCCGACAACCCGTCGGATCGCAAGATCACTCGACTCAGCCTTCCGCAAAACGACCGCCCAGACCATGAGTTGGATAATCGCCGCCGAGCTCGCCTCCGTTCTCGCGGAGCACGCCGTGAATGAAATCCGTCTTCGCATTGAGGTACGCGAAACGCACCGTTCCCAACTCCCGAGCCAATCTGCGCTTCAGCGCCGCATAGCGTTCTGCGAGCTGCCGGTCCGCCCGCAGCGCGTCCCGGAAGATGAGCGTGTTGCGATAATGTCGCGAGGTCGGCTCCGCGACGGAGACATGGTGCACACTATAGCCGCCACGCGTCCGAGGAAAGTAGTGACGATCCGGCAGTTCGTCGGTCGCGCGGTACTCGAACCCGAGCGACTCCAGAATCGGTTGAAGCTCGAGCCCACGAGCGAGCGACGGCACTCCTACGAGGATGTCGATATAATCGGCTTCGCGTCGAGCCCCGGGACCGCCGTACTGCCCACGTGCTCGATTGAGGGCACCCAGGACGGCAGCGCACGCGCCAGTTCCGCGCGCACGTCCTCGAACTCGCGCGGCCAGCGAGGATCGTATGGCTTCACGATCACTCGGCCGGGCTTCATGCCAACGATTCGGTCAGGGTCGTTCACGACACGTCCTCGCCGCGGAGCGAACCTTGGCATCGAAGGATGGTGCCCGTTGGTCGGCCTGCGCTCCCACGTATCAAGCCTCGCGAATCCAGGAATAGACCAAGGCGTCGCGAGGAGGCTGGCGAGGCATGTTCAGTCGGATCGCGTAACGCCGGAGAAGGCCTTCTCGCGACATCCCGATTCCCTCTGAACGTGGCACGGCACCGTAGTCCTGCACACGAACGGGAGATCGTTGAGCTATGCCGCACTATGGCGCATCAAGAATGTGGAGGTTAGAGCCGAATTGCACCAACGGAGCTTCCGGGCAAGACCGCGAGAGGGGCGATTAGACCATGACGTGCTGTAGAGCGGAACACCACCCCTTTCGCGCACCATGTTTGCCCAAGCGGCAACAGCTTGCGCGGCCTGCCCGAGGCGACGGAAGTCGGGGTGCGTTTCTACGCCCGCCTCATGGGCGCGCGCCGTGATACGAACACTCGCGCAGACGGAGACTGCGTTGTCACCCGTAATGACGGCCGCCGTCGGGGTGCCGGCGGCGACATCTTCACGCCACGCCTCCAGGTACGGGCTCAATACCGCGATGTTATCCGGTATCACGCGAACGGCCGTGCTCGAGCCAGGCACGTTCGCGGGAACGACGAAGACGGGCCCGGCCCAGATTCTCGTTGTGGGCGCTTCGCGAGAAAGGCGGTCGATGAACGGCCGGTCACGGTTGGAGTGGGGTTCTGTCTCGAAGCCGGTGCGCTCAGCCTCGCAGAGCGCCTCGAGCTCGGCGGCAAGCTCGTCGTCGATGTCACGGCCCAGCCAGCAGAGATTGCCGTCACTCGTTCGCCCGAGAAAGAACCGCGGAGCCGGCCCACCGCTCGGCACATTGGCGCCTAGCAGCCGCCCTCTCGAGCTCTGGGTAAACAAAGCTCCGACGTGGAGACGCATCAGTTCCCTGGCAAGGCCCAAGCCGGTCACCCCGTAGTCACCGTCGATTGGTGCACTTCCGTCCTGTAAGTTCCGGCCATGGCCGGCGTGCGCGCACCATGAGCCGCAACGGTCGTAGTTCGCGGAAGCCACTTCCGATCGGCTCACCTGCGAGTCCGGCGGGGCCAGTCATATCGGTGATGCCACCTCAGACTACGGTCGAAGCTCGCGAATGGTTACACGCAGTGCTGCGAAGCCCATCTCGCGCAGCATGCTTGTCCAAGCGGCAACAGCTTGTGCGGCGTGCCCGGAACGACCGAAGTCGGGCGGCTGGTTCGTGCACGGACGTCGCCTTCGTGTTCCCCCTCGCGCTCCTCAGCCCGGATCTCGCGAGCGCTAGGCGCGGCACGCTTCGGGATGCTTGACCGGCTCACCGATCTGCTTCATTCCAGTTTCGAAATCCTTGATCACCGGCAGCCCCGGACTGGCCGCCGACCAGATAACCGACGCGCATGTCCGCGTGTCACAATCGCCACCGGACGTGTTGAACTCCCCGGTTTCGACGCGCTCGCATTGGCAGAGCGCTTCGTTCGGGTTACGCGGATCGACGCGACAGGTCACGTCGAGGCAGTTCGCCCAAGTCGTTCCCGATGGGCAGGTCATCGCACGCGCACCGCTCGTGGCGTCCTGTGTCGAGAACGTCGAAATCAGCTGATCCCCCGTGGGAGCCCGTTCCGCACAGGTTAGATAGCCGATCGAGTACCCGTTTTGGACGGTACAGCGGCAGATCACCGTGCGAGGATCGCTTTCGGACGGTTCGCAGGCCGCTGATGTGCACAGGGCATAAGGCTGATCGCACAGGTAAGCTCCGTTGATCTCGAGCTGCCTCGGTCGGCCCGCCACAATAGCCGCCGACTCACACGCCGCGGCGATGACCGGCAAGATCGTCCCCGCGAATGCCGCAGCGACAGCGCGCCTGAGCACCGCTCGTCGACCGAGCCGCGGCCGCTCAGATCGGGCGGTTACCTGCGCGATCATGTTCGCGATCTCCGCGGCGCCGTGCGCAGGTGTAGCCGCGATCCTGTGATCGCGATCGATGACGATGGCGCTCGGCGTGGCCTTGACCTGGTACGCGGTCGAAACTGTCCGGGTCGCATCAACGAGGACCCGTCGGAGCCCGTGTTTGCGGGCCTCGACAACGTTGTGCGCCCGTGAGCCGCCGCTTACGACCGCGACCGACACACGCCCAGCCAGCTCCCTCTGCCAGCGCGTGACGTCGGGTAGGAGTGCGCGGCAAGCGCCGCATCCCGGATTGCTGAAGACCAGAATCAGCGGCTCACCTTGCGCAAGCAGCGTGTCCAAAGTCCACGCCACGCCTTCGTGGTCAAGGAGGGAAAAGCGTGGTGCCACGACGCCAGGCCCCACCTCCCGAGGCCGCCGCAGACGAAGCGCCACCCATGCGACTGCGGCCACGACGCTGAACCCCACGAAGACCCACGGGAAACGACCGTCGGCCACGACGAACAACGCGATACACGCCAGCACGACGTTCCTCGCCGCCATAGACCATGCGATCGGTGCCGAATGGAGCCGTCCAAAGCAATGGCAGTCCGGGCTGCGGCCGCGTACCAGGTTCAGGGCGACGACGGCGCTGAATCCTGCCAGCAACGCTACGGCGGCAAGACCGCTCGCTTGCGCGAACGACCCGAAGAGCAGCCCCACTGCCACACCGAGCTCCGACAGCACCAGGGCCCCGCCGACCGTAGTCACGAGTCGAATAGGAACGCCCAACTGACCCAGCGATCGGCGCACGCCCTCGCGACCAGCAAGCTTCGCGAACCCCGCCACCCCGAAAACCGCTGCGAGGACGAATCTCGCCAACAATACCGTCACGACCGTCACGCCCAAGATCCCCTGCTGCTGATGCTGCTGACAACCTGCGTGTAGGGTCGTTCGATCCGCGACCGCCGGCTGAGGCAAGCGCCATACCATTGGAATCGACGCCCGATGCACCACGGGGAGCTGGCAGCAGTGCGACACCCTCTGAAGGCTGGATGTTTTTCTGGAAACGAGAAGGACTTCAAGGGCGCTCCGGTAACGCCTCGCACTGCCGGTGAAGTTCTGGCGCTGATCGACGTTGACCGGGATCGCTGACCGGCTCTCCACCCATTGCCGTTCCATCTTTCCGCGCCGTAGGTTGCGAGCGGATGAAGCTGACTCGCCCCGCGAGGGATCTCTCGGCTGCGCTGTTCATAGCGCTCACCGGACAGGCGGCCTGTGCCGTCCGGCCCAACCCATCCCCGCTGCCGGACCCCGAGCCGATCGAGGTGGGGGTGGTGGCGCCTCCCGGGCCTTATGCGCCCGGTTTCGACGCGGTGCACTATCGCGTCGCGGTCGATCTGCCGGCCGATGGCGCGCGCATCGATGCGCGCACCGACATCGTCATCGCGCTCTTATCGCCTCGCCAGGACACGCTTCGCCTGGACCTCACGGGCCTGAGGGTCGGAGAAGTGCGGGCCGCCGGGAGCGGCGAGACGCTTCGCGAGGTGCCGTTCTATCAGGCCGATGGCAAACTGGTGCTGCCGGTGCCGGAGGCGCTTGCGGGCGGTGACACGCTGCTCGTTCGCGTCGTCTACGGAGGTGAGCCGGACGACGGCCTCATCGTTGGCGACAACGTGCACGGCGAGCGTGCCGCTTTCGGTGACAACTGGCCGAACCGCGCGCGTTTCTGGTTCCCCTCGATCGACCATCTCAGCCAGAAGGCCACGGTCGAGTTCGAGGTGCGGGCCCCCGAAGGCTGGCAGGCGCTGGCCAACGGTCGCCGTACCGATTCGCCCGCCGAGCCGGCGTCGCCTCCGCCAGACGGCGTCTGGCGCTACCTCATGCCCGAACCGATCCCGCCTCACCTGATGGTGATCGGCGCCACGCGTTTCGCCGTGGGGATGGTCGACGCGTGCGCGGATGGCGGCGCCGCACGGTCGCGGCCGGATGCGTGCGTCGCCATCACATCGTGGACGTTCCCACCCGACAGCGCGCACGGCATGACGGTCTTCCGTCGGGCCGGCGAGATGCTCGCATATTATTCCGGCCTGATCGGCCCCTATCCCTACACGAAGCTCGCGCACGCGCAGTCCGCCACGCGCTTCGGGGGCATGGAGAACGCCGGCGCGATCTTCTATTCACAACGCGGAATCGCCGAGGGTCGGGACATCGAGGGCACCGTCGCGCACGAGACGGCGCACCAGTGGTTCGGCAACGCGGTCACGCCGCGCGACTGGCCTCACCTCTGGCTCTCCGAGGGCTTCGCGACGTACTACGCCGCGCTCTACTTCGAGCACGCCGACGGCCCCGACGCATTCCGTGAGAGAATCGACGCCGCCCGCCGCACGTACCTCGAGTCCGACGTGCAGGACCTCGCGATCGTCGACACCGTGAACATCCCCGGCAACAACCTGCTCGAGCTGCTCAACGCGAACAGCTACCAGAAGGGCGGCCTCGTTCTGCACATGCTGCGAGGCCTGCTCGCCGACGACGTCTTCGCCCGCGGCATGCGGCGCTACTACGCTCGCCACCTTCACGGCATCGCCTCCACCTCGGACCTGCGCGCCGCCCTCGAGGTGGAGTCCGGCCTCGATCTCCGCTGGTTCTTCGACCAGTGGGTGTTCTCACCCGGCCACCCCATCCTCGACTTCGACTGGCGCTGGGACGAACAGGCCGGCGAGGCCGTGGTCACGGTCCGGCAGACGCAACCGGCCAACTGGCCGATCTTCCGGCTCCCGACCGAGATCGCATTCGATACGCCGTCCGGCGAGGTCCGCCGGGACGTCGAGCTGCGAGAGCGCACGTCCACGCTGCGCTTCGCCATTCCCGCGCAACCCACCGACGCGCGCCTCGACCCGGATGCGTGGCTCCTGTACGCCTGGAGCGCAGACGGCGAGCAACCATCCGGTTAGCCGGTTGCCGGTTAGCCGGTTAGCCGGTTGCTGGTTGCCGGTTAGCCGGTTGCTGGTTGCCGGTTAGCCGGGTTGCGGTAAGACGCTCACGACCCGGGTTCCAGGCGCGACCGTCAACGGCCGCTGTCCCTTGTGGCCTCCGCCAAGGGAACGGGCACTGCGCCGATCGTAATCTCGCCACTCGGCAGCTCGAGGAAGCCGATCATGCGTCCGGACGCGACAGCTTGTGGCTCGAAGCTCGAGGGGACTTCGACCGCTCCGGTCAGCCGTCCGACCGCGTCGAACACGTCCCACGTTCGATAGGCCGGCTCGCGTTCCGGCATGTCCCGGAGAAGATAGGGGTGCAGGTCCGCGGATTCCGGCCCGAGCGTTCGCACCCAGAGCCGCCCGTCGCCGTCGAAGAGCAGGCGATCGAAGCTCGGTAGCCGGTCGCCGATCTCTTGCTCGCGAACGATGTTCGCGAGAGCCTCTCTGCGACTTTCGTCCTCGATGCGGCTCAGGTCCGGGTCGCGAACGGCATCTCCAACGGGTACGGGCGCACGGGTCCGGCACGCCCGGCGAAACACGCCACCCGCCAGAGGGCGCACGTGGACGCAGTATTCGACACCGTCGCCTACCGCAGCGTGTCCGTCCGGCGTGAGCGCGGCGATCACACGCGGTCCGAACAGGCGGTCCGGAGCGATCAGTCGGCCAGCGTGTTCCTCGTACCGCTCACCGTCCCACCGCGCGAGCACCACCACCGTGTCGGCCGCGAGGTCTCGCCAGAGCAGCGCCGTGCGCGTCGGACGATCGGTGTGAATGTTCTCTCCCCAGAGGGAGACGACGCCGCCTCGGTGCGCAACGAAGAGGGATCCTTCCGGGTTGACGTACGGCGGCGACGGTGTGACCCGAACCAGTCCGATGTACTCACCCGCCGGCGTGAACAACGAGATACGCTGGTGCCTGACGTCGTGGACGGCGACCGTGTCCGGGCCCAGGAGCCCGAGCGCGGCGATCGAGCCGAATTCGCCGGGACCCGCACCCGCACGGCCGACGGAACGAACTCGTTCGCCAGCTGCCGAGAGGATATGCAGGCGCGTCGGGTCGGCGACGACCAGCCGGTCGCCGGCCGCGAGCAGCGCCCGCGGATTCTCCAACTCCGGGCTGCGCCATATCACCCCAACGCTGTCGATCCGGACGGCGACCGGAGCGCCCCGCGTCGTGACCACGGTCGTGTCGCCGACTTCCGTGATCTCGGATCGGATCGAATCGGTGGGACCATCGCCGCAGGCGACGACTACCAGAACGGCCGACGCAACCGTGTTCACTCTAAGCATGGCCCGGCTTCACAGAGGAAGGATCCAAGGCGACGAATGCAAGACTATACGGGCGTCGCAGAGCCAGCAACTTCCGCCGCTCCGCAAACGCCACACACGCCTCGGGTCGAAGGCTCGACCAAGCGCTCGACGCGATCGGGGCGCCTCGAGTTGGTCATGTAGGAGCCCCGTAGCACTGAAGACGCTTGACGCCGATATCGAACGCAGTACTTTACACCGTGAAGTACTTGTTACCGGATGCGGGAGGCGAAGTGAGGTTCCGCGAGATCGTTCGATACGAGATCGAGCACCGCGTGCGCAGTCCCTCGACCTGGATGTTCGCCGGGGTTCTGTTCGGCCTCGGCTTTCTGATGATGTCCGGTGGCTGAGAGGGCATCATGGAACTACGGATCCGCAATATCTCGAAGACCTATTCCAACGGCGTGCAGGCGCTGAAGGATGTGACGCTCACGATTCCGGCGGGGATGTACGGCCTGCTCGGTCCTAACGGTGCCGGGAAGTCGACGCTGATGCGCGTGATCGCGACCCTGCAGGAGCCGGACGAGGGCTCGATCCGGCTCGGCGGCATCGACGTGCTGCGCCAGAAGGGCGAGGTACGGAAGACGCTCGGCTACCTGCCGCAGTCGTTCGGTTTCCATCCGAAGGCCCGCGCGGAGCGGCTGCTCGAACACTTCGCGGTGCTGAAGGGCATGGGCGAGCGGGGGGTCAGGCGCGACGTCGTCCAGTCCCTGCTCCGGCAGACCAACCTGTGGGAGGTGCGCAAGCAGAAGCTCGGCACCTTTTCGGGTGGCATGCGGCAGCGTTTCGGCGTGGCGGTCGCGCTGCTGGGCAACCCGAAGCTCATCATCGTGGACGAGCCGACGGCGGGGCTGGACCCCGCGGAGCGCGTCCGCTTCCTGAACCTGCTGAGCGACATCGGCGAGGACAGCGTGGTCATTCTGTCGACGCACATCGTCGAGGACGTCGAGGAGCTGTGCAGCCGCATGGCGGTCATCGACCGCGGCGAGATTCTGTTCGAAGCGAAGCCGTCCCGCGCGATCGATGAGCTGCGAGGTCGGATCTGGCGTCGGAGCGTGAGCCGGGGGGAGCTGCCGGCGCTCGAGCGGGAGCATGGGGTGATCTCGACCAAGCTGCTGGCGGGGCGGACGATCGTGCACATCTACGCGAGCACGTCGCCGGGAGCGGAGTTCGAGCCGGTCGAGCCGGACCTGGAGGACGTGTACTTCAGCGTGATGGCGGGCCACCACGGTCGGCGCGGAGTGGAGGCGGTCGCGCCAGCGGTGGTAGCAACGTGAGGATGCGAGAGATCTTCCGCTACGAGCTCGAGTACTGCTTCCGCAGCCGCTCGACCTGGGCGTACGCGGGCATTCTGTTCCTGATCACGATCCTGAACTTCCTGGGCACTGCCGACCAGGCCGCGCTCGCCAACTCCCCTGAACGGCTGGCTTGGGGATTCGTGCGACCGGCGATCTTCGGCATACTGGTGTCGGCGGCGCTGTTCGGCGCCGCGGCAGTCCGTGACATCCAGGTCGAGATGCACCCGCTCGTCTTTACCTCCCCGATCGGCAAGGCGGAGTTCCTGGGCGGCCGGTTCCTCGGCGCGCTGGCGGTCAATGCCCTCGTCCTGGCGGTGATCCCGCTGGGAGTCCCGGTCGCGACCGGACTGCTGGCCCAGTTCGACCCGGAGTCGCTCGGCCCGTTCCGGGTTGTCGCTCATGTGGAGCCGTACTTCCTCTTCCTGCTGCCCAACCTCATCCTCGTCGGCGCCATCCTCTTCACGGTCGGGATGCTGGCCAGGCACGTGGTTCCGGTGTACCTCGCGGCGATCGGCATCTTCATCGGATACATCGTCGCCCTCAATTACGCGAGCCATATCGAGAGCCCGATCTTGGCCGGGCTCGTGGACCCGCTCGGACTCGTGACGCTGGACGGAGTGACCCGGTACTGGACGGAGGCCGAACGGAACACGCGGCTCGTCGGCCTCCCCGCGCCGCTGGCGTGGAACCGCACCTTCTGGCTCGCCATTGCGGCGGCGGTGCTCGCGCTACTGCACGGCGTCTTCCGGTTCACGCACCTCGTCGGCGACGGCCGCCGTCGCAAGGGACAGCCAACCGTCGTCGCCCCGCAATCCGAGCGCGCCCGGCCGGTGGACGTGCCACGCGTTGCCGGCTCATTCGGTTTTCGGACCAGGTTGAGGCAGACGCTCGCCGTCGCGCGCAACTCGCTGTTAGAGGTCGCGGCGAGTCGGTGGTTCGTCGCGGTCCTCCTCGCCTGCGTCGGCCTGCCGCTGCTGTGGGGCTGGAACGTGGGGGACACCGTCTTCGACACGTCCACATGGCCGGTCACCCTCCTGGTGACCGAAGAAGTGCTGTCCAAGAGGAGCATCCTCCTCTTCATTGTTCTCATCATCCTCTTTGCGGGCGAGCTGGTGTGGAAGGATCGGGACGTAGGCGTGGCGGAGATCGCGGACACGGCGCCTCTACCGGACGGTGTCCCGCTGCTCGGGCGCTTCCTGGCGCTCGTAGTCATGATCGTGATGTTCCAGGCTGCGGCCATGGTCGGCGGTCTCCTGATCCAGGCGCTCCAGGGCTACTACCACTTCGAGCTCGGCCTGTATCTCCGCGTTGTCTTCGGTCTGAAGCTGGCCGACTACGTGATTCTGGCCGCACTCGCGATGACGATTCACGTGCTGGTGAATCATAAGAATCTCGGTCACATGTCCGTGCTGATGGCCCTCGGCTTCGTCGCGCTCGGCCTCCCACTCCTCGACATCCGCCACCACCTCTTGCTCTACAACTCGAGCCCCGGCTGGACGTACTCGGACATGAATGGTTTCGGCCCGTTTGCTGGCCCGTTCGTCTGGTTCAAGCTCTACTGGGCGGCCTGGGCGCTGCTGCTGCTGGTGCTCGCGGCCCAGTTCCGTGTGCGGGGTCTCGAGCCCGGCCTGCGACGTCGGCTCCGCCAGGCCCGCGCCCGGTTCACGGGCCCGGCGGTCCGCACGGCCGGCGTGGCGGCCCTGCTGACCGTCGTGCTGGGGGGATTCGTGTTCTACAACACGAACGTCCTGAACGAGTACCGCTCCGTGGACGATGGCGGGCTGCCGCAGGCCGAATACGAGAAGCGCTACAGGCAGTACGTGGATATCCCGCAGCCGACCATCACGGCCGCCGAGCTACGCGCAGAGATCTATCCGGATGCGCCCGCCGTCGATCTGCGCGGCAGATATCGGATGGTGAACCGGAGCGACGCCGCCATCGACTCGGTGCATGTGGTCGTGGCTCGAGACATCGAGGTGCGCTCGCTGTCGCTCGACCGTGCGGCCGAGGCCGTGCTCGTGGATGAGGAGGTCGGGTACCGGATCTACGGGCTAGAGCGGGCGCTTGAGCCGGGCGATTCCATGGAGCTCGCGTTCGACGTGGCGTTCCAGCCTCGCGGCTTCCCGAACAGCGGGATCCAGACGGACGTGGTCGGTAACGGCACTTCCTTCGACCGGAGGCGGATGCCGCTCGTCGGTTACCAGCCGGTATTCGAGCTGTCGGACGCTGAGGCACGCGCGCGCTTCGGGCTCGCGCCGCGGCCGCCCGCGCCGGGACCGGAGGACGCGGCGGCGATGAAGCATCGTTGGGCCTTCCGCGACGCGGACCTCGTCCACGCCGACGCGATCATCGGCACGGCCGCCGACCAGATCGCCGTCACGTCCGGCGTACTCCGCCGGAGCTGGACGGAGAATGGACGACGTTACTTCCACTACGAGACCGAGGAGCCGACCGCGTTCGGCGCCGCGATGTTCTCCGGGGAATACGCGGTCCTCGAGGACCACTGGAACGACGTCGCCCTCCAGATCCTCCACCATCCTGCCCATGACGCAAACCGGGACCGGATGGTCGGGGGCATGAAGGCGTCGCTCGAGTACCTCACCGAGCAGTTCGGCCCCTACCCGTACAGCAACCTCCGAATCATCGAGGTCCCCCGCTACGGCGGGTTCGGCCGCGCCGGCCCGTATACGATCTCCTTCACCGAGGACGTCTTCTTCAGCCGCGTCCGGGACGGCGAGGTCGACCAGCCGTTCTACGGGACCGCGCACGAGGTCGCTCACACGTGGTGGGGCGGCATGGTCCGAGGCGCGCCGGTGCGCGGGGCAGAGTTCCTCTCCGAGTCGCTGGCCAGCTACAGCGCGATGCTGGTCACGGAGAAGACGTACGGCCCCGAGGCGGGCCGCCGGGTCTACGGCTTCCAGATGGAGCGCTACCTCCGGGGGCGGGCGACCCAGTCACGGGAAGTGCCGGTGCTCGCGGTCGAGGACCAGCCGTACGTCGCGTACCGGAAGGGCGCGCTCGCCCTGTACACGCTGCGTGACCATATCGGCGAAGAGGCCGTCAACACGGCGCTGAGGCGCTATTTCGAGAAGTATCACCACGCCGAGCCGCCCTACCCCACCTCCCTCGACCTGTATGCCGAGCTGCGTGCCGTCACGCCCGACTGGCTCCAATCCCTGCTCACGGACTGGTTCGAGACCATCACGCTGTGGGACGTCAAGACCGAACGGGCTGTCGTCGAGCCCACGGGCGCGGGCGAATACGTGGTGACCCTGGACGTCGTCGCGAGGAAGGTGAGGGCCGACAGTGTGGGCAATGAGACCGAGGTGCCGATGAACGACCTGATCGAGATCGGCGTCTTCGCACCCGGCGAGGGCGGCAGCCTCGGCGAGCCGCTCCATCTCGAGCGGCATCGCATCCGCAGCGGCGAGCAGACGATCCGGATCACCGTATCGCGGGAGCCGGCCCGCGCCGGCATCGATCCCTGGCGGAAGCTCATCGACCGACAGGGCGCCGACAACGTCGTCGAGGTGGAAACCACCGGGGCCGGTCCCGTCGGAAAGGGTGGATGAGAAGGCATAATGGAACTACAAATCGGCAATATCTCGAAGACCTTCCGGAGCCCCGGGGGTCAGGAACATCCTGTTCATGGTGGCGAGCGCGCTGGCCGTTCTCGGTGTCGGCGATCAACCGCTGGAGGCGCAGCAGACGGGCTCGACGCGGCCGCGTTGTATGGCTCGCGCGCGGCGAACGGCGCGATCGTGATCACGACCCGAGACGGGCCGGCTGCGGAGGGAGTTCGATTCAGCCTGAACTCGAGCGTGACGTTCGAGCGTCCCTGGATTTTGCCCGATTTCCAGGACGAGTACGGCCTGGGCTACAACGGCGAGTACTCGTACGTGGATGGCAGGGGCGGCGGCGTGAACGACGGGATCGACATGAGCTGGGGACCGCGACTGGACGGCCGACTGATTCCGCAGTGGTGGTCGAACGGCGAGCCGGTACCGTGGGTGCCGAGCCCGGAC
>JBOHRM010000605.1:0-3830 GCA_050732715.1 Longimicrobiales bacterium | reverse complement strand
GAGCTCGGGCGAGTGGGTCTGGCCTTCGCTTCGAACGATCCGCGTGTGGCCTACGCGCTGGTCGAGGCCGAGAAGAGCGCGCTCCTGCGTAGCGACGATGGCGGCGAGATGTGGCGGGCGGTCAACACGGAGACGAACGTAAACGACCGGCCGTTCTACTACAGCCGGATCGCGGTGGACCCGACCAACGAGAACCGCGTCTACAGGGTGTCGGGCGATCTCACGTTGAGCGAGGACGGCGGCCGGACTTTCCAGAATATCGCGCCGTGGTCGAGCGTGCACGTCGACCACCACGCGTTCTGGGCACATTCGGACGGCCGCACGATCATCACGGGGAACGACGGCGGCGTCTACATCAGCCACGACCGCGGCGGCGCCTGGCGCTTCGTCGAGAACCTGGTGTTCGCGCAGTTCTATCACATCAGCGTCGACAATGACACGCCGTTCAACGTGTACGGCGGCCTGCAGGACAACGGCTCGTGGCGGGGTCCGAGCGAGGTGTGGGAGACGCCCTCATTCGCGGGCTCCGGGATCGTGGCGCACCACTGGACGGAGATCGGCTTCGGCGATGGCTTCGCGGCGGTGGCCGATCCGCGCGACAGCAACATCGGCTACAGCATGAGCCAGGGCGGCAATCTCCGGCGCTACGACCTGCGCACGGGCGAGGAGCGGAGCATCCGACCGCCCGCGCCGGACGACAGCACCGAGTTGCGCTTCAACTGGAACGCCGCGCTCGCGCTCGATCCGCACGATCCCGATGTGATCTACTACGGAAGCCAGTTCCTGCACCTCAGCGGAGACCGCGGCGAGACGTGGGAGACCCTCAGCCCGGACCTCACCACCGATGATCCGGAGAAGCAGCGGCAATCGGAATCGGGCGGTCTCACGCTCGACGTCACGGCCGCGGAGAACCACACCACCATCATCACGATTGCGCCGTCACCCGTCGAGGCGGGCGTCATCTGGGTCGGCACCGACGACGGCAACGTTCAGGTCACGCGCGATGGCGGCGGCGCCTGGACGAACGTTGTAGACCGGATTCGCGATGTCCCGGCGGCGACGTGGGTGCCGCACATCGAGGCGTCGAAGCATGTCGCCGGCCGTGCGTACGTGGTCTTCGACGACCACCGTCGCGGCGACTGGACGCCGTACGTCTATCGCACGGACGACTACGGCGAGACCTGGCAGCCGCTCTCGCCCGAGCAGGTCGATGGCTTCGCGCTCGTGATCGAGGAGGACCCCGTCGAGCCCCGGCTGCTCTTCCTGGGCACCGAGTTCGGCTTGTACGTCTCGTTCGATGAAGGCGGCAGTTGGCGTAGATGGACGAACGGCGGCTACCCGGCGGGGACGCCGACCCACGCGCTCGTCGTGCATCCGCGCGACCACGCCCTGGTCATCGGCACGCACGGCCGCGGCGCCTGGATCATCGATGACATCCGCCCGCTTCGCGCACTCGCCGGCGATGAAGCGCTCCGCGCGCGCGACCTTCACCTGTTCGACCTCCCGCCCGCGATTCAGCACGCGCGCGGAATCAGCGGCCCATTCTACTTCCCCGGCGACACGCGGTACATGGGGCCGAACCGTCCGTACGGCGCGCTGATCAGCTACTGGGTCGGCGAAGCGGCCGCGGAATCCGCGGCGGCAGATACGGCGGGCCGCGAGGGATCGGCGGAGGCCGCCGAGCAGTCGTTCATGCCGGGACCGCAATCGGGTGGGCGCGGACCAGCGAGCATCGAGATCCTCGAGGCGGACAGCGTGATCCGCACGCTCGAGGGTCCGGCGAAGGCCGGCGTCAACCGCATCAGCTGGGCGCTCGAGCGAAAGGGCTTCCCGCAGCCGGGCGCGGCGCCCGACGCACCCGAACCCGCCGGCCCCGAGGTGCTGCCTGGCCAGTACACCGTGCGCGTGAGGCTGGACGCGGACACGGTGCAGGGCGCCGTCGACGTGCTGCAGGACCCCCGCACCGACCGGCCGCTCGTCGCGATGCGCCAGAACCTCGAGGCAATCATGCGCGGGCAGGAGACGCTGGCGCGCCTCCGAACCGCACGGGATCGTCTCGAGCGGACCCGGTCCGCCCTCGATCTCTACGGCAAGGAATTGAAACGCTGGGAGCAGGCCGACTCTGTCACGCGTACGACGCTCGTCGAGCGCACGGATTCGGTGAGTGCGCGCGTGACCCGTCTCCTCGACCGGCTGCGGCTGCCGCCCGACACGAAGGGCATCGTGCGCGACACGACCGTCACCTCGAAGGTCGCGCAGGCTCTCGGCCGCGCCACCTCCACGCCCGATGCGCCCGCCCCCGGCCGCGTCGCCGAGCTGGACTGGAACGTGGCGCGGGCCGACGCTCTGTTCCAGGAGATCGAACGGTTCCTGACCAACGAGATCCCGGAGTACAGGGAAGCCTTGCGCGGCGCGGGGTTCGAGCTGCTCGGAACTCCCACTGAGATTCCGTGAGCCGGTCGAGGTCGGAGCGCCGACTTGCCGATGCCCGGCGCGCCCCAAACGAAAACCGGACGAACAGGGGCGACGTGGAGCAGATACTCGACGATCTGCTTCTGCGTGAGCGAACGCACGTGGTTCATCGCCACCAACCCAATGATCGTCTAAAGCCCGGCCGCGAGTCGGAACCGAGCGCGCTCACGATATCCTCTCACCAGGATGACGCACGAGGTCCCTGATCAGTTCTCAGCCCACGAACCCTACGCCCGTGGCCGAGACACTCCGAATAGAACACGCGTCGCCATAGCAAAATGGGACCGTGAGTCGCGGGTGTTCCGACAAGGTTGGCGCTCGCCTACCGAACCCGCCGAGCCGTAACGACCCCAGCGATTGAAACACGACCCAGCAGACCCGGGCGTAGGTCGGCGCTACTTCAGATCGTCTCGATTGGGCAGGTCAGACCTTCCCACTTGATCTCCGCGCCCGCGGCCTGGCAGGCGGCGCAGAGACCGTAGATCTGGAGGCGATACCGCGCGGGCTGGAAACCGCGACGCCGCGCCTCGTCCTCCTGCACGCGGACCAGCTCGGTGCTATGAATCTCGTCCACCTTGCCGCACACCGTGCAGACCAGGTGCTCGCGAACCGGCTTCTGACCGAACAGATGCTCGTACCGCTTGAACCCTTCGCCGAAATCGTGCTCCTCGACGAGGCCGCTCTTCACCAGCATCTCGAGCGTCCGGTAGACCGTCGCCTTGCCGATCCGCTCGCCTCGCTCGCGCAGCTCCGCCTCGATCTCCTCGACCGACAACTGCTTCGATGACGCGAACACGACCTCCGCGACCGCCTCCCGCTGTTGCGTCACGGGCAGCCCGTTGTCACGCAGATACCGGCGAAACAGGTGGACGAACGTCATGGTCCCTCCATAGCTACCAACAATGATTATCAATAGCGAATAACGGGCCGCCGCGCAACCCTCCGAGCTACCATCGCGCGCGCTGCCGTCGGGACTCGGAGCGCGGGCTCGGAACGGAGCTTCTACTCGACGCGTTGGCGGGCCGGACCGGTAGCGGCTGTGGGATCGAGGGCTTCGAGGAGCGCGGTCCAGCGTGCCGAGTCGCCGGCGATGCGCTCGGAGCGAGGCAGTGCGAGGCCGTCATCGAGGCGGCGGATCACGCCTTCGACCACGCGGGCGACGGCGTCGGCCGTCGCGATGGCGTGGAGCTCGATCGTCTCCTCGACGGCCGCGCGGCCCTTGCGGTCGCGGTTCGCGGTGAAGTGCGCGGTGTTGACGCGACGGCGGTCACTCGCCCGAGCGACCCCCTCACCCTGACCCACTCCCCCGCGGGCGGGGGAGAGGGAGCGGTCACCCCGGCCGGCACGACCTCCCCGCC
>JBOHRM010000604.1:0-5499 GCA_050732715.1 Longimicrobiales bacterium | reverse complement strand
CCTCGAAATAGCCTCGCTATTCCGTCGTCGTCGCGCCTTGCGCTGCGGGCGCATCGGCGTTCTCGATGCGCAAGGAACTTCTGGGACGGGACACTAGGAGGGACCATGTTGACACGCTTCGGGTGCGCACGACTCTCCGGCACCGTCGCGCTCGCCATGCTCGTCACGGCGTGCGCTGGCCGATCCCAACGTGATGCAACTCCACGGGCCGATATCACCGTCGACATCGTCAACGACAACTTCTACGACGCCCGTATCCACGCGCTCCACGACGGCGGCCGCCGCCGCACGCTCGGCACCATAGCCGGGAACGGCGGCCGCACCCGCAAGGCCCTCGAATGGGAACCGCGCATGCTCATCTTCGAGGTGTCGTTCATCGTCGAGGGATCCGTCTACCGCTCGCTGCCGCTGGACGTCTCACCCGGCGAAGCGATCGAGCTGCGACTCCCCCCGAACATCGACGAGTCGGGTTTCTTCAGACGCGTGTCGCGAAACTGAGACCGCGCTGACCGGCTGCCAAACCCCGACTCACTCGGACCCGCCAGTCTCGACTGCCAACCGCGACTCGCCCGGACCCGCGGCAAGCCAGGTCTTGACATCCTGGTCGTTTCGATATATCGATTCGGTTAACGATATATCGCGTCACTACGAGAACGCGACGCCGGACCGCGGACAACAGGATCGCAGACCGGCCGGCAGTGATCGATTGATTCGGCGAGGCAGGCGAAAGTGGGACATCGACACGATCCGTTCGGGTTCGCGGACTGGGGCGTCTGGTGCGGCTTCGGCCCCGGTCCGGGTTTCGGCCCGTTCGGCCGGCATGGCCGTCGAGGCCGGCGCCACGGCCCGCGCGCGCGTGTGTTCGACCGTGGCGATCTGAAGTACGCGATTCTGGGGTTGCTGCGTGACAAGCCGATGCACGGCTACGAGATCATGCAGGCGCTCGAGGACGAGTCGGGCGGGTGGTACTCGCCGAGCGCGGGCACGGTGTATCCGGCGTTGCAGCTGTTGCAGGACCAGGGGTACGTCGAGTCGGAGGAGATCGAGGGAAAGCGGGTGTATCGGATCATGGCGTCGGGTCGCGAGTTTCTCGACCGGCACAGTGATCGTGTGGAAGACGTGCTGGGTCGCGTGTCTGCGTTCGCGGAGCAGTTCTCGGCGGGCGATGTCGGCGAGCTGACGAGCACGTTCGTGCGGTTCGCGCAGGCGAGTTGGGAGGAGGCGTTCCGCGGGATGGGTGATGAGCGCAGGATGTCGGAGCTGAAGGCGATCATCGAGCGCGCGATGCGCGAGATGCGTCGCACGAGTCGCAACGATGAGCGAGGGGAGGCGAGCAATGCCTGATTGGGTCGTTTGGTTGATCGTCGGCTTCATCGTGTTCAAGTTCATGTCGGCGGGCGGCGCCTGCCAGCGTCGCGTTTCGAAGGGCGGAGGGCGCCTGGATCACGCGGGCGGCGGCGAGCTGGGCGGCGGCCGCCCCACGCCGGTGGCGATGCGGCGTGGTCCTGACGCCCGCGCCGGTCGCAACGCCGAAACGCCGATCCAGGCGGCGCAGCGGCGCTTCGTCGAGGGCGCGACCACGGTCGAGGAATACGAGGCGGAGCTCGATCGCGTGCTGAGGGAGCGATCGGTGTTTCGCGCCGGCACCGTGACGGAGACAGCGCCGCGCACGTCGCGCATCTGAAGGGCATCTCGTAGAACGGCATTCAATCGCCGAGGGCCGCGGAGAGATCAGAGGACGCTGAGGTCGGCGCCGATCGGATTCATTCTGGCGATCGGCGCCTCTGCGCCTCTCTGTTGTCCTCTGCGGTCTCTGCGATCCGAAGTCCGTCCTCTCCGTGAAGGTTGAAGTGTCCCCAATAGTGAGCAATCGGCGGGTAGGCCCGATTGCGGCGAAGGTCCAACGTATTATTTCCCAATAACTTCCAGCATGACGATGACGGCACGCGGGGTGCAACTCAGGCGCGCCGTGGGTGGGAATTCGGGAGGGAACGACATGCTGGAGATCGAGCGGCGCTTCACCGCCTTTTACGGCACCGGCCTGACCGCGTATCTAGCGCTTCAGAGAGCGCTCATGAGACACTTCGTGGCGCGCGGGGGGACGGAAGCCGAGTTCTGCGAACGCCTCGCCCCCGTGTTCCGGGAGCGGCACGGCCGACTGTTGGACGAGAAGCCGCTCCGAGAGGGGACGGATCGCTGATCAGTCCTCAATGCCGCTCGGGCGGCACCGTCAAATCGATGAAATGTTTGGGCCGGTAAGGAAGCCTCTCGCAAAGGCGCCGAGCTCGCCAAGGGTACGCTAAGATCGCTCGGTAACGATCTTCGCGTTCCCTTTGCGCACTTCGCGTCTTTGCGAGAGCATTCCTACCACGCGCCGTGCCGTGAGCCTTCGGGTTTCTAGTCAGTTTTCCATGCCGCTCGCGCGGCACCAGCGATGCGCGAAACTCGGAACCCGGAACCCGGAACCCGGAACCGTTTCCACTCAGAGTGCGCGCCCAGGCACGATGCGCAGGCGGCTTCGGTCAGCGCCGGGGGGCCGCGGAATGTCGAGGTCCGAGACGGCGGATCCGGGGTCGAATCCGGCCTGCCTCCCCGTGTCGCTGGCGACGATGCCGGTGGACTCGGCCGCTCCGGTGGGTTCGGCCGTCATGGTCGCCTCATCCGCGTCGCTGACGGTTTCCGAAGTGGCGGCGTCCGAGACCTCGAGCTCGGTGTAAAGACGCGCGAGCGCGCCGACGTAGATGGTGGAATACGCGGTCCGGTGCACGCCCAGTGCTTCCATGTACAGGCGCACGACCTCGGCGACGGACGTGTTCGGGTCGATGTGCTTCACGATCCGGCAGACGCAGTCGACGTGGATGTCGAGCAGCGCGGCTTCGACTCGGCCGGAGAACAGCTCGACGCGGCTACGGAGCCGCGAGTTGCGCCGCCCGCCGAGCCGGCGGCGGATGCGGCGGAAGGTAGATGTCTGAGCCCGCCATTCCACTGCGCCGTCGGCGGCGATGGACGTCAGGGGTGCGGGCTCGGAGCCGTTCTCGCCAAACGATGCCAGCACGCGGTTCCTGATCGTGGCGTACTCGATATCGGTCAGGTGGTGAAGCCGTGAATAGATGCCGAGCGCACGCGGCGTCGAGAGATCATCCGCGGTGAACTCGATGAACGCCATCGCCTGCCGGAAGTGTGTCTCGGCCAGCCGCACGCGGGCCATGGCGAGGGCGACTTCGATGCCGCTGGGGTGGGCGCCTGCCGGCGCCGCAGATGTATTGGGCGTGTCCATACGCTCAAGAGAATCGTGGTCGCGACGAGCAATGACTCGGTTGCCAATGCTGGACGATCGTGGCAATCCACGTGCCTCTGGGGCGCCGTGCGGTCGGCCGGGCGTCGGGAATCGCGGCCGGTGTTGGAAGAAGTGGAGACCCGCCGCGCATTCGCGTCGCGGCGGGGCAGAGCCTACAACAGGGCGTGGTCTGTGACGTCCCGGGTCAACCCGCCGCGGCGGTCTCGGCCTCGATCCCCTCGAGCTCGAGCTCGGACGCCGGCTGCCAGAGCTGGAACAGGGGGAACCGCGTCGCGAACGCGAGCAGCGCCGAGAGCAGCAACCCGGCGAACAGCAATGCGCCGCCGATCTCCTGCCAGCCGATCGGCAGCCGCTCCGCGCCCGTGTAGAACGACGGGTAGACGAGGAGCAGCCGTTCGAGCCACAGCCCGACGAGGATGATGCCGGCGAACGTGGCGAGGATCGGCGTACGCTTCTTCGGCGCCACGCCGAGCAGCCCGAAGAACGGCAGTACGAACAGGCAGAAGAACACGGCCTGAGCGAGGTGTGTGAACGGCGGCTCGAAACGATGGATGACGAAGCTCTGCTCGACGGGCAGCAAGCCGTACCAGATCACGATGAACTGCGAGAAGAGCAGATAGGCCCAGAACACGCAGAACGCGAACGTCAGCTTACCGATGTCATGCATCTGCGACGGCTGCACGACATCGACCTTCAGCGCGCGCACGTAAGCCGCGGTCAGAATCGCGGTCGCGGCGATGCCGCCGAGGATCGCGCCCATGAAGAAGTACGGCCCGATGAGCGTGCTGAACCACTCGGGCTCGAGAGACATCACGAAGTCCCACGAGACTAACGAGAACGCGAGGGCGTACACGAGGCAGATGATTGGCCCGAGCACGGCGATCTTGCGTTGAGCGCGCGTCTCTTCGGCCTCCTGGCCGAGCCAGCCGCGCGTCAAGCGGTCGAATCGGGCGCCGACCCGGCCGCCCTCCTGCTCGCGCACGAGTCCGAGATCCGGTCGCAGCGACCAATACGCGAAGGCCAGCGCCAGCACGAAGAGCGCGCCGAGTCCAACGAGTTGGCGCACCGCGAAAAACGGCACGTTGAGGTAGTTCTCCTTGCCCGCGGGCAGCGCCTCGTGCGTCCACGGGAAGATCCCGTCCGCCGCGAACAGCAGCGGGATCAGCAGCACGAACGAGACCGGCAGGAACGCGACGAACGACAGTGCGATCCGTCGTATCGGCCGGGACCAGACGCCGCGCGTCATGCTCACCATAACGGCCAGCATCACCGCGCCCATCGAGATGCTGGTGAAGAACAACCAGTTGACCGTGTACGCGCGCCAGGCGCGCAGCGGATCGGTCATGAGCGCCGCGACGGTCAATGCGAGCCCGACGACGACGAGGCCGACCGCAACGGCGGAGGCCTTCTTCGGCTCCTGCTCGAACCACTTTATCGGCAGCTCATTCGATTCCGAACCGTGTGACATCGAGTTCCGGGTTCCGAGTTCCGGGTTCCGAGTTACGAGTTACGAGTTACCAGCCCACCGTTGCGGAGAATGACCGAGCGAGGTCATCTCGAGCTCGCCAACGCCGACGCGGTCGTATCGTTCGCCGTGCCGGTCGCGGCTGTGTCGCCCGGCTGCGCGGCGGGTGCCGTTGCCGTCGTCGTGTCCGCGGCGGTCGTCGTGTCCGTGGGTGGCGGACTAGCGCCGGCCGCGCGTTGGAGCTCGCGGACGTAGTTGACGATCGCCCAGCGCTCGTGCGGCGTCGTGCGGCCGCCGTAAGGCGGCATCAATGAGCGGCCGGCCTTGATCACGGCGTAGATGTAGCCGTCCGATCGACCCGGCGCGGTCAACCCGACCAGTGTCGGGCCCATCGGGAACTTGCCCTGGCCGACGACTGGCCCGTTGCCCTGGCCGTCCGCGCCGTGACACACCATGCAGTATCGCTCGAACATCGTTTGCCCCAGCTCGAGCGCCTCGCCGGGCGCGAGCGGGTTACGGCCGTACGGGCTCGCGGCGAACGCGTCGAGGCTCGCCTGCGTCGGCTCGACCGCGGGCTCGGGCCTGCCGCCCGGCGATTGGAACGGCACCGCGTTCGCGGGCGCCGGCCGCGGCGCCTCGTAAGCGCCGACCGACTGCGTCCGGCGCATGAACTTGAAGAACGGCACCGACGCCAACGCGTCATCGAGCGGCGTGCACGCACCCGCTGACCCCAGCG
>JBOHRM010000603.1:0-6611 GCA_050732715.1 Longimicrobiales bacterium | reverse complement strand
TACGCCGGCTACAGCCTGCTGCTGCTCGGTGAGGCGATGTGCTCGGCGGCGATCGACATCGGAGCGGAGCTGAGTCGGGAGGACCTGTGGCGTGAAGCGGAGTTACGTTTCGACAACGCGATCACGGCGGCGACCGCGGCGGGTGACGCGACAATGATGCATTTCGCGACGCTCGGCCATGCGCGCACCCGCCTCGAGCTCGGCGAGCTCGAAGCCGCCGCCGCCGCCGCCGCACAGATCCCGCACGGCTTCGTCGTCGAGGCCGTCGCCGGTGAAGGCAGCACCCGTGTGCAGAACATGGCATACGTTCATCTCGGCGCGGAGGGCCGCTCGTTTTCAGCGATCGAGGACATCTGGGTGGGCCTGACGTTCGAGGGTGTGCCGGACCCCCGCGTGGTCGTGGTGAACACGGGGCGGCTCGGTAACAACGGCCACACCCCGCTGCTACAACAGACGAAGTATGCGGGCCTGACCAGCCCGATAGCGATCGCGCGCGCGGCCGAGGCACAGCTGATCGTCGCCGAGCACCGCGTGGCAATCGGCGATCTCCAGGGCGCGGCCGACATCATCAACGCGATGCACGCGGCGGCAGGGCTTCCCGACTACGACGTCACCGGCAGGACACCGAACGAGGTGCTGGCGCATGTGATCGAGGAGCGCGCGCGTGAGCTGTTCCTTGAGGGGCATCGGTTCGCGGACGCCAATCGCTACGACCTGCCGCTCTATCCGGCGGCCGGCAAGCCGTTCCCGAACGGCGGCACGTATGGCGAACAACGGTGCTTCCCGCTGCCGGACGTCGAGCGCAACAACAACCCGAACATTCCCAGTCTCTGACTTCTGACTACCAGCGCGGCGCGCGCCGGCGCATTGAACTCGACGGAGGGCCTGCCATGAACGTTCGACGACTCGTGCCATGCCTGTTGCTCGCGGTCGGCGTGCCGAGCGCGCAAGCCGCTGCACAGGGTACGCGCCTGTTGCGGCATCCGACGGTGAGCCATGACCTGGTCGCCTTCGCCTACGCCGGCGACCTGTGGACCGTGGGCCGAGCGGGCGGCACGGCTCGCCGGCTGACTGCGACACCGACGGTCGAAACCGAACCCCGCTTCTCGCCCGATGGCTCTCGGATCGCGTTCACGGCGACCGTCGGCGGCAACACGGACGTGTACCTCGTGTCGAGCGCGGGTGGCACGCCCGAACGTCTGACGTACCATCCGGCCGTGGATCGCGTTCGCGGCTGGGCGCTCGATGGCAGCGCAGTGATCTTCGGTTCCACCAGGACCAGCGCACCGCACGCATCGTTCTTCCGGCTGTGGGAGATCGGCCTCGATGGCGGCCTGCCGCTGCCGATGCCGATGCCGCGCGCGTTCAGCGGTAGCTCGTCGCCGGACGGTCGGCAGTTCGCATACGAAGAGTTTTCGCAAACACTTCTCGTGGACTGGCAGGAGCATAGCCAGTGGCGCCACTACCGCGGTGGCCGCACGCATCCGATCCGCATCATCGACCTGGAGGACTACCAGACGTCCATGCTGCCGTGGACGAATAGCAACGACACCAACCCGATGTGGACCGGCAACACGATCTACTTCCTGTCCGACCGGAACCATAGCGTGAACCTGTTCGCGCACGACATCGAGTTGCAGTCACTCACGCAACTGACGGAGCACGACGACTACGACATCATGAACGCCTCGGCGGGTCCCGACGCGATCGTGTACGAGCAGGCCGGCTATATTCATTTGCTCGACACGCGCACGGGGGAAACGCGTCAGCTCGCAATCGACGTGGTTGGTGACCTGCCGTGGGCGCGTACGCAGTTCAAGAGCGTGGCCGAGATGATCCGTGACGCGGCGCTCTCGCCGACCGGTGTGCGGACGGCGTTCGAGGCGCGCGGCGAAATCTTCACCGTACCGACCGAGAAAGGCGATTACCGTAACCTGACTCAAAGTCCGGGTGTGCACGACCGCAGCCCCGTGTGGTCGCCGGATGGCGCACAGGTCGCATGGCTATCCGACGCTTCTGGCGAATACCAGCTCATGATCGGTGATCCGCGAGGGCTGGCCGAGCCGCGTGCCATCACCCTGCCGTCACCCATCTTCTACTCCGCTCCTGCTTGGTCGCCCGATGGGGAGCACGTCCTCCTTCAGGACAACCACGTCAACCTCTGGCTCATCGAAGTTGCGAGTGGCAGCGCGACGAAGATCGACACCGAGACGTACCACGATCCCGCGCGCACGTTCGATGCGACGTGGTCGCCGGACTCGCGCTGGGTGGCATACTCGAGGAGCCTGCGCAACCGCCTGCGCGCGATCTTCGTGTACTCACTCGACCAGCAGCGCGCCTATCAGATCACGGACGGCATGTCCGACGCGGTTGCACCGGCGTTCGACGCCGGTGGCAAGTTCCTATACTTCCTTGCCAGCACCAACTACGGTCCGAGCACGAGCTGGCTCGAGATGAGCTCGTTGGACCGACCAGCCAGTCGTGCCATCTACCTCACTGTGCTTAACGCCGCTGAACCCTCACCGCTCCTGCCGGAGAGCGATGAAGAGCCACCGGCTTCGGACACGAGCGCGACAGCTGAAGAGGCGGAAGACGCCAGCCAGGAAGACAGTGCCGGCGTCGTCGTGCGCATCGATGTCGACGGCATCGACCAGCGCATTCTCGCGCTCGACGTTCCTGCCGGTGAATACACGAGCCTGCGTGCCGGTCCCGAAGGTTCGATCTTCTATACCGAGCCGATGCGCGCGGCAGGTGGCGGGCCGCCCAGACTGCGGCTGCAGCGCTACCAGCTGAGCGAGCGGACCGCCACTCCGTTCCTGGAGGGGATCCGCTCCTACACGCTCTCCGGTGGTCGCAAGAAGCTGCTCTATCGTGGAGGCGGCGATCAATGGGGCGTGGTCGGGACCGACCGTCCGGCTCAAGTCGGTGATGGCGCGATCGACGTGGCACAGCTTCAGATGCGGGTCGACCCGCAGGCGGAGTGGGCGCAGATCTTCAGGGAGACGTGGCGCATCCAGCGCGACTTCTTCTACGATCCCGAGATGCACGGTGCGGACTGGCAGGCGGTCTACGGCAAGTACGGTCCGATGGTGCGGTACGTCGCTCACCGCAGCGATCTCTCCTATCTGATCGCCACGGCGGCCGGTGAGCTGGCGGTCGGCCATTCGTATCTGACGAGCGAAGGCGCCGTGCCGGAGGACGAGGCCGTCTCTGTCGGCCTGCTCGGCGCCGACTTCGAAGTCGAGAATGGCGCGTATCGCATCCGTCGCATCTACACGGGCGAGAACTGGAATCCCGAACTGCGCGCGCCGCTCAGCGCACCCGGGATTCAGGTGGAGGCAGGCGACTATCTGCTCGAGGTGAACGGCAACCCGCTCGCGCCACCGGACAACCTGTACCGTACCTTCGAGGGCACCGCCGGCCGGCAGACGCTGATCCGGGTCAACAGTCAGCCCACGCGTGAAGGCTCGCGCATCGTCACGGTCGTGCCGGTGCCGAGCGAGCAGGCGCTGCGTGCGCGCGCATGGATCGAAGACAATCGACGTCGTGTCGACGATCTGTCCGACGGACGCCTCGCCTATGTCTGGCTGCCCAACACCGCCGGCGCCGGCTACACCGCATTCACCCGCGACTATTACGCACAGCAGGACAAGGAGGGCGCGATCATCGATGAGCGCTACAACCAGGGCGGCATGGTCGCGGACTACATCGTGAACGAGCTGGACCGCAAGCTCATGGGCTACTTCGCTCGCCGCTCCGGCAGTGTCGCGACATCGCCGATGGCCGGCTTGTACGGGCCGAAGGTGATGATCATCAACGAGTCGGCCGGCTCCGGTGGTGACGCTCTACCCTACTACTTCAGGCAGCGCGGCCTCGGACCCCTCGTCGGAACGCGAACCTGGGGCGGCTTGGTCGGCACGCTCGGCGTGCCTGCAACGATCGACGGCGGCGGCATCACCGCACCCGACCTGGCGTTCTACGACCTCGATGGCCGATGGGCCGTCGAGAACGAGGGGGTTGCACCGGACATCGTCGTCGAGCAGACACCGGCGGACGTGATCGCTGGCCGTGATCCGCAGCTCGAACGCGCCGTGCAGGAAGCCCTGCGGCTGCTCGAGCAGAACCCGGTCGTGCACGTGCCACGGCCGGCACCGATCGACCGTGTGTCGCACTACGACTGAACCGCTGGAGAACGTGATGACGCGTGCGTACATTGTATGGTTGTCGATCGCGACATGGATTGCAACACTCCCGTACGACGCTGCGGCGCAGGCGAAGGCCACGACTCCGGCCGCGCTGGAGAAGTTCGACACCTACGTCGCGGAATCGGTGCGCGACTGGAACGTGCCGGGGCTTGCGATCGCGCTCGTGCAGGACGACTCGCTGCTCTTTGCCAAAGGCTACGGCGTGCGCGATATCGGCGAGCAAGCGCCGGTGACGGAGCACACCCGTTTTGCGATCGGCTCGACGACCAAGGCCATGACGACGGCCGGACTGGCGATGCTCGTCGATGAAGGCGAGCTGAACTGGGACGATCGTGTCATTGACCACCTGCCGGACTTCCGCCTGCACGACCCCTATGCCACCCGCGCACTGACCGTGCGTGACCTGCTCACGCATCGCACCGGACTGCCGGGCACAGACATCTACTGGACGAGACTCGATTACCCGATCACCGAGATGATGCGCCGACTCGAGCACGTGCAGCCGGTTTCATCCTTCCGCTCGCGCTGGAATTACCAGAACGTAGTGTTCGCGATCGCCGGTGTCCTCGTCGAGCGGCTCTCCGGTATGTCGTGGGACGCCTTCGTGCGCGAGCGCCTGTTCACGCCGCTCGGCATGGCCGAGACCGAGCCGCTGGATGCCCGGATCCTACAGCAGCCGAACGTGGCGACGCCGCACGGCGCCACGGATGACAGCGTCCGTACGGTGCCCCAGCGTAGCGTCGATGCCGTCGCGTCGGTTGGGTCCGTATGGTCGAGCGTCGCGGACATGTCGAAATGGCTGCGGTTCATGCTCGACACCGCCCGCGTCGGCGATACGCCGCTGATCGCGTCTGAAACGTTCCGCGAGATCGTGGCACCCCATATCCGCGCACCCATGGCGCTTTACCCCGTGCTCGAGCTCGCGCGGCCGCACTTCTTCAGCTATGCGCTCGGTTGGTTCGTCCACGATTACGAGGGCGAGATCGTGTGGATGCACACGGGCAGCATCAACGGCATGAGCGCACTCGTCGGGCTGCTGCCCGCGCGTCGATTCGGTATCGTGGTGCTCATCAACCGCGACCACGCCGAGCTGCGCCATGCGCTGATGTACCGTGCATTCGACCTCGCGCGTGGCCGCGCCGACCGCGACTGGAGCCGCGAGGTGCGCGCACACTTCGAGAACTTGGCTCGCAGCGAGCCGAACCAGCCGCTCGCCGGGACGCCGCCGTCGCTTCCGCTCGACCACTACGCCGGCACATACAGCCACCCGGGATACACCGACATCCGCGTACGCCTGGACGGTGACTCACTGCTGATGAGCATCGGCAATGGGCCCGAGCGCGCGCTCGAGCACCGCGACTTCGATGTGTTCCGCACGCGTCGAGACACGACCGGCCAGAACACGTTCACAGCGACGTTCGTTCCCGACGGCGCCGGCGGGATCGCGTCACTCCGACTGTTCGGAGTCTCGTTCGAGAGGGTAGAGTAGGAGGCGAAGTTGATCGTCGAACAAGGCAGGCATGCAGGCGCGCGCCCAGACCGCGTGAAACGTGGTGCCGGCGCGCTCACGTTCACGCTCGACCAGCGAGGCGATCCCGCCTCCATTCGGTTGCCGCAGGCGGAGTTCCGGTGCCAGCCGGATCCCGAGCCATCGGCCGTGACGAGTGGACGATGAGCATGCACGCTCCGCGGCCCATTGATCTCATCTCCCGCCGCGCGGCCCTCGCGACGCTCGCGTCCGTTCTCGCGGTTGTCGCGTGCGCGTGCGGCGAGCGCGCTGCCAACGACGTGCCGGCGCCGTACGCCGACGCGTTCGACGAGCTGAGCGCATTCATCGAAGCGGAGATGGCGGCGAAGGAGCTGGACGCCGTGTCGATCGCCCTGGTGGATGACCAGCGCACGATCTGGAGTGCCGGCTTCGGCCTCGCGCGCCCCGCCGACTCCGTGGCCGCCACGGGCACGACGGTGCACCGGGTGGGCTCCGTGTCGAAGCTGTTCACCGACATCGCGGTCGTTCAGCGAGTCGAAGCGGGCGAGATCGACCTCGACGCGCCGGTGACGGCGGTGCTCCCCGACTTCGCGCCTGACAATCCTCATGGCGCGCCGATCACGCTGCGGCAGCTCATGTCGCACCGCGCGGGGCTCGTGCGCGAGCCGCCCGTCGGCCACTACTTCGATGACACCTCGCCGACGCTCGAGGCGACGGTGGCGAGCTTGAACGACACGCGGCTGATCTACGCGCCGGGTGAACGCACGAAGTACTCGAACGCCGGCATCGCGGTGGTCGGCCGCGTGCTCGAGCGCCTGGCCGGTCAGCCGTTCGCGGGCGCGCTCGAGGAGGCCGTGCTACGGCCCGCCGGGCTCGAGCGCAGCTCGTTCGAGCCGCGTCCCGACCTGATGCAAGAC
>JBOHRM010000602.1:0-1636 GCA_050732715.1 Longimicrobiales bacterium | reverse complement strand
GGGGAAGGGGCTCAGGCCGGCGGCTCGGCGCGATCCCGGAACGACCCCGGGGGCTCGGAATCCGGATGAGCACGCGCAGCGTCGAATACCTGGTCACACGCACGCCGCAGCTCGGCGAGAACGGCGCGCCCGTGCCCGTGCCGGCGATGCCGCCCGGCATCGAGCCGGAGCTTCGCGGCGAGCACATGCTGATCAACATCGGCCCGCAGCATCCGGCCACGCACGGCGTGCTTCGGCTCGTGCTCGAGCTCGATGGCGAGACCGTCGTTCGGTGCCTCCCGCACATCGGCTATCTGCACTCGAGCTTCGAGAAACTCGGCGAGTACCGCAACTGGAACCAGATCATCCCGCTCACCGACCGCATGGACTATCTGGCGCCGTTGATCTACAACTGCGCGTACGCGATGGCGGTCGAGAAGCTGATGGGCATCGAGGTCACCGAGCGGTGCAAGGTCGTGCGCGTGATCTGCATGGAGCTGGACCGCATCTTCAGCCACCTGCTGTGGCTGGGCACGACGGCGATCGACATCGGTGCGTTCACCGTGTTCTTGTGGACGTTCCAGGAGCGCGAACGGATCTACGACCTGCACGAGTCGCTGACCGGCGCGCGCATCACGACTTCGGCCACCCGCATCGGCGGGATGATGGCGGACCTGCCGGTCGGCTGGACCGACGCGCTGCGCACGTTCATCGACACGTTCCCGAAGACACTCGAAGAGGTCGAGACGCTTCTCACGAACAACCAGATCTGGATCGGCCGGAACCGCGACATCGGCGTGATCAGCGCCGAGGACGCGATCAACTGCGGCCTGTCGGGCCCGAACCTGCGCGCGTCGGGTGTGTCTTACGACCTGCGCAGAGACCGGCCGTACTATGATTACGAGACGTACGACTTCGACGTGGTCATCGGCCAGCACGGCGACTGTTACGACCGGTATCTCGTGCGGCTCGAGGAGATGCGGCAGAGCCTGCGCATCCTGGACCAGGCGCTCGAGCGGCTGCCGGACGGTCCGATCAACGTCGATGATCCCCGCGTCATCCTCCCGGGCAAGACCGACGCGATGGCGGACATGGAGTCGATGATCCATCACTTCAAGGTCGTGATGGAGGGCGTGAAGGCGCCGGTCGGCGAGAGCTGGTTCAGCGTAGAGAGCTCGAAGGGCGAGCTCGGCATGTATGTGGTGAGCGACGGCGGCTCGAAGCCCGTCCGCTGGCGCGTGCGCGGCCCGAGTTTCATCAACCTGTCCGCGCTGCCGCGCATGGTCGAGGGCCACATGCTCGCGGACGTGATCGCGGTGAACGCCAGCCTCGACATCGTGCTCGGAGAGATTGATCGGTGAGTATCGGTTCCGAGTTCCGAGTTCCGAGTTCCGAGTGGGCTCCCGACCCTTCTCGACCGAGCCGTTCGCCGACTTCCCTCGGTTCCGAGTTCGGGGCTCTGTGTATTGCCGAACGGGCTAGGAACCGTGGAACGTGAGCGTGTGACGCCGCTGGTGGGCGGGAACGACGGCTGGGCCGGCGAGCGCGGCGAGTTCCCGCTGCTGACCGAGGCCGACGTCCGCGGCACGGACTACGTCGGCGTGCGCCCGCTCGATGGCGGTTGCGCGGGCGCGGCGCCGTCGATGCCGTACCAGCT
>JBOHRM010000601.1:0-2632 GCA_050732715.1 Longimicrobiales bacterium | reverse complement strand
AGCTGATCCTGTGTGGCGTTCTGGAATTCGGCGAAGGACGGAAAGAGAAGAATGCCGCCGCTGAGCCCTCGCTCGTTCAAGCCGTCGACGATGATGTCCTGTCGAAAGGCATTGGCGCCGGCGGCGGCATAGACGGCCTTCCACTGCAGGCCGTTCGGTTGCGCGGCCGGTCCGTACCCCGTGAATGCGGTCCCGCGTGGAATGTAGAGGAGCTGCGTTTCGAGATCGAGCCCGAACTCCAACGTGCGGCCACGGACCACGGAGCGATCGGCGGCTTGTAAGGTGATGTTCGTGCACGCCGCGATCGATGCGGCGGTGAGCTTGATCGAGATCAACACGGCTGGTGTTGACCAGAACAGGCAACGAAGGATCTGGCGACCCGTCATGTTCTCGCGTTCCTCGTGAGGGCCATTGTCTCGGCAGTGCATGAGCGAGCACGGCGCGGCCATCGTGAACAAGCTCGCTTACGCCGGCCCGCGCTCGCCCGGAAACGTTCGCCTGCTACGACGTCGTTTTTTGTGCAGGTGATCAAGTTTGGCGCAGCTCTGAACGTCCCGGGATGAGATCAAGGTCGGATGCAGCCGACGGAATGCCACTCTCGAAGGGCTCGGGTGTGCGCTGTGCGGGCAGGTGGTCCGCGGCGACTACATCGTTCCGAGCTCGCGAATCGTGACGTGTTTGGCCATACGCTCGATGCTCTCGCGGCTCCCGGTGCCGAGACCGTGGCGCGTCACATTGAGCGTTCCGCTGGCCGCGGCGAGCCGGAGCGCGTCCTGGCCGTGGAGCCCGCGTGCGAGGGCGACGGCGAGGGCGGCGGTCATCGAGTCGCCGGCGCCGCGGAAATCGACGGGCGCAATGCGGGGCACGCTGACCTCGAGGATCGAGTCCTCGAGTAAGACGAGCGCGGGTTCTTCGGCGCGGCTGATGAGCACGGAACGCGCCCCCGCCCGTCTCAGGCGTTTCATACCGTTCGCGATGTCAGGTACGTCACGCGATGGGGCGAAGCCGTCTCGCAGCAGCTCTTCGTCACTGATCTTGAGAACATCGATCCCGCCTTCGAGCGCGGCGTTGAGCTCGTCGCCGGTCAGGTCCGCCACGACTTGTCGGCGGTTCGCGCGGAGGTCGCCGCTCAAGCGGCCGTAGAACTCGGGCGGCAACTTCGAGGTGGGCGGCTGGCCGGCGAGCACGGTGACGGTGGACTCGAGCCCGATGACCAGCGCGCGGCAGTACAGGTCGTCCGCCTCGTGTCTGACGAGCGAACCGCCTTCGACTTCGGCGATGACGCGTCGTTCGCCGGTGCGTCGGTCATGGACATAGGCGCCGTTCGCAGCGAGCGTCTGTACGGCGTCGAGTGTGACGCCCTCGGCCTCGATGAGCACGCGGAGCACGCGACCGGTCTCGCCGCCGAGCGTGGTGCAGAGCGTGACCGGCTCTTCCAGGGCGGCGGCCATTCGCGCGATCCAGAATCCCTGGCCGCCCGCGTGCAAGTGCAGCTCCGTCTTCCCGGCGCCGCCGGCCTCGAGCGTGACGGTGAGGATTGGCGACGGGGTGAATACGGTCACGCCGCCGCTGCTCATGTGTGCCGCTCCTCGCGCGTCGGGGGCAGCTCGGAGATGCGCTCGAGCAACCGGCCGACCTCGCCCGTGTCGTGCAACGTGTACTGTGCGACGGTCGGTCTTGGCACGGCGATGACGGCGATGCCGATGCCGCGCCGTTCGAGTGCGCGAAATGCGTCCTCATCCGTCACGTCATCGCCGAGGAAGATCGGCACGAAGTCCGGGCGGTCGAGCCGCAGTTGCTCGAGCAGCCAGAGGACGGCCTTGCCTTTGTCCCAATCGATGCGCGGCCGCAGCTCGAAGACCTTTTTGCCTGGCGCCTTCCGAAGCTCCGGGTGGTCGGCCAACACGCGCTCGAGCACGGCGTCGAGCGCGTCGAGGTCCTCTTCTGCCACGGCGCGGTAGTGGACGGCCACGGTGAACGTCTTCGGCTCGATGAGGACGCCATCGATCCCGGCAAGTGCGGTCTCGAGTCGCCTCGCCGCCGCGCGAATCACCGGGACGATCTCTCCCGCCACCTCGTGCCTAATCGGCTGGCCGTCGGCGTTGTGGACGGCGATGTCGAAGCCGTGACTGCCGGCGACGCCGACGTCATCGAGCGCAATTAGGCGGGCCACATCCTCACGGCCGCGGCCGCTCACGATCGTCGTGGGAAAGCGCGCCGCCAGACGCCGCACGATCCGGCGCATCGGCTCGGATAGGACGGCTCGGTCCGGCCGCTCGACGATCGGTGTCAACGTACCGTCATAGTCGATGAACATCGCGGGCGTGCGGCCGTCGATATCACGCTCCAGCGCGTCCCAATGGGCCAACGCGGATGGCGGCAGGCGCGGTGCCGCCCGTGGCGTGCTGGTCATGCACGAATGGTAACACCGTCGAGCGTGCGCCGACCATTGATCGCCCGAAGACCGCGCGCCCCGGGGCTGTGGTTGCGACGCGCACGCATAGGCTGAAAGTCCAATGGACGGAGGGCCAATGCCGATGCGACTTTGGGGTCTGTGAACAGCTGACCTGCCGGAAGGCTCGAAGCCCGCGGTGACACGGACTCGCCGCACTCCCACCACCGGCCGGGTCCA
>JBOHRM010000600.1:0-2177 GCA_050732715.1 Longimicrobiales bacterium | reverse complement strand
TCCACCGGGCGTGCCGCGCCTCGATCAGGTCGCGGTCGGGGGCGGGACTCTGTTGGGTCTATTCGTCGCTGGTCTCGCGGCGGGAACCCTCATCGGCGCCCTGGGGCACGCCATGTCTGGCGTAAAGGACGCATCGCTGAACCCGCGCGATCGCAATGCGGGACGCATCCGCGTTCGCGGCCGTCGCGTGCTGCTCGTGACCCAAGTCGCGCTGACCACATGGCTGCTCGCGGGTGGCGTCGCGCTTCTGCGGCAGGTGAATGAGCTGCGTCGCGTGGATCCCGGTTTCCGCGCGGCCGGCGTGGTATCGGCGCCGCTGGTGCTGAGCTCTCTGCGCCAGGGCGCGAACACGGAGCTCTCGCTCTCGTTCTGGGACGACGTGTTGGAGCGACTCGATGGTCGCGGCGTGGTGGCCGCGTTTGCGAGCAACCCGCCCGTCAGCGGCTCGAACATGCACTTCGGCTATGGCGTTCAGGGCGTGTCCTCCGAGCATTTCGGCCAGTACCACAGCGTGTCGCCGGCGTACTTCGATGTGCTCGGCATCGCGATCGATGCCGGGCGCGCGTTCAGCGCAAGCGATGTCGCCGGATCCGAGCCCGTCGTGATCGTGAACGAAGCCCTGGAGCGGGAGCACTTCCGTGACCAGAACGCCATCGGCCGTACGATTCACGTCGCCGGGACGCCACGCAGAATCGTGGGCGTGGCTCGCTCGACGTCTCATTTCGGACCGGACCGCGAGCCGCCCGCCGAGCTCTACGTTCCGCTCGCGCAGGACCCATGGCCTTTCGGCCACATCCTGGTCCGCGATGGAGCGGGCGTCTCGCCCGGTCTTCTCGGCGCGATCATCTCGGAAATCGACCCCGATCTCCCGGTACCGCCACTACTCCCGTTCGAGCGGCACATCACCGAATGGTTCGCGCCGCTGCGGCTCCAGCTCCTGGTCATCGGCGTGTTCGGTACGGTCGGCGCCATGCTCGCCGCGCTCGGTGTCTACGCGCTCGTCGCCTTTCTCGTCTCCGACCGAACACGCGAGATCGGTATCCGCCGCGCCCTCGGCGAACCGACCACTCGACTCTTGGCCGGGATCCTGGGCGATAGTTTGGCCACCGCGTGTCTCGGCGCGGTCGCCGGCCTCGCGCTCGCCGTCGCATCGAGAGCGGCGCTCCGTAGCCTGGTCTCCGGTATCGATGCCACCGTCGACCTTCCCACGGCTCTCGTCGTCGTCGTGACCGTGGCCGGTATCGCGCTGGTCTCCTCCACACTCCCCGCACGCAGGGCCACTGCGATCGACCCAATGATCACGCTGCGTTGAGGACGACTGGACACCACACAGAATTCGGCCTACGGCGAGACTATCTGTGCCGCGGCGGACATCGCTTCTCCCCCCGCGCGATCATCCCGCGCTCGATGAGAGTGAAATCACCAGACGGCGCGCAACCTGCACACTCGCGTCACCTGTCCAAGAGCGGCCGTTGCACGCCAGAATTTGCGACCCACGTGGACGACCTGACGACGCCCCCGTCGCGCGGCCAGTGAATCCGATTGCGACTTGGGGATCGTGATAGCTATATTGTAGCGAGATTCGCTACACGGATCGAAGGGCAGGCTGGAGTGAAGCCATGAAGTTTGTGACATCGAGAGACGTTCGTAATAACCCATCGGAATTCCGCGAGACCGTCGAGCGGGAGGATGTCGTGCTCACCGTCGGAGGAAAGCCTTTCGCCATTGCGGTCGGTGTCGATGAGGACGACATCGAGGAAACACTCGATATCCTGCGACGGCTGCGCGCGCTGAGGGCGATAGCGCGCATGCAGCGGAGAGCGGAGGAACGAGGTCTGAGCGGCATGACGGCGGAGGAGATCGATAAGGAGATTCGCGAGGCTCGACGGAGCCGACGCCGTTCGGCATGAGGGTTGTGGTGGACTCGAACGTGATCGTCTCGGCGATGCTGTCGCGCCCCACGCTCCACCTGCCCAGGTCATTCGCCTTCTGCTTCAAGGCGAGGTCGTACCGCTTCATGACGCCCGTATCCTCGCGGAGTACCGTGACGTGCTTTGGCGCCCGAAGTTCGACTTCGATCCGGAGGATATTCGTGCCGTGCTTAGCGGTATCGACCGGACTGGCGAGACCGTCTTTGCGAGGCCCTTGTCGTTGACGCTACCCGACCCGGATGACCT
>JBOHRM010000599.1:0-7606 GCA_050732715.1 Longimicrobiales bacterium | reverse complement strand
CATTCAGGCAGAGCGGAGCCTGCTGGCCACAGCTCGGCGCGGAAACCGTCCCGGTTGGGAGGGCATGTTCGACAACCCCGAGCTGCCCGACATCCCACAGGTCGCAGGAGGGACCGGCTTCATCGTCGCCGCCAACGGGTACATCCTGACGAACAACCATGTGATCGAGGACGCGGATCGCATCGTCGTCACGCTGCGGGACCGGCGGACGCTCCCTGCTCGGATCGTGGGCCGTGACCCGACCACCGACATCGCGGTCGTCAAGGTCGACGCCGATGACTTGCCGGCGCTGCGCCTCGGCGATTCCGACTCGACGCGCGTCGGCGAGTGGGTGATCGCCGTCGGCAACCCCGGTTTCGACGACGCGAACACGCTCGACTTCACGGTCACGAGCGGCATTGTCAGCGCGAAGGGGCGGCCGCTCAACGTCATTCCGCAAGGGATTCGCGGCTCGGACCCGACGCTCGCGCTGTTCGCGATCGAGGACTTCATCCAGACCGACGCCGTGATCAACCCCGGCAACTCGGGCGGCCCGCTCGTCGACCTCGGCGGCGCCGTCATCGGAATGAACACCGCGATCGCGAGCACGACCGGCTTCAATCAAGGTTACGGATTCGCGATCCCGTCGAATCTGACGCGACGCGTGATGGTGGACCTGATCGAGCGCGGCCACGTGCGCCGCGCCCTGCTCGGCGTCTCGATCTACGGCATCAGCGCCGAAGACGCCGAGATCTACGGTCTCCCCTCGATCTCGGGTGTGCTCGTCGAAGACCTGAACGAAGATTCGCCCGCCCGGCTCGCCGGCGTGCAGCGCCACGATGTGATCACCGCCGTTAACGGTGAGCCGGTCGAACGCGTGGGCGAGCTCCAACGTAGGATCGCAAGCCACCAGCCGGGCGAGACCGTCACGCTCTCGGTCGTGCGCTACGGAGAGCGTCGCGACTTCCTCGTTCGGCTCGCACAGGCGCCCCTCCCGGAACCGGCGATCCCGGAAACGCCCGACGCGCACGGCACTTCCGGCTTCGGCATCGAGGTCGCCGACCTGACCGCCGCCCTCGCGAGCCGATACGGCTACGACCGACCCGGCGGCGTCATGATCACCGGCGTTCACCCCGCGGGACCCGCCGACCGCAAGCGCCTGGGCGCCGGTGTCCGAATCCTTTCGATCGACCGGAAACCCGTGGAGAACGCCCGCCAGGTCCGCTCCCTGCTTCGCGGCGTCCGCTCGGGCCACATCGTCTCGTTCGTGCTCGAACGTCCAGAAGGCGGCACGTTCATCGCCAACGTGCGGATGCCGTAGTTTGGTTGCGGGTTCCGGGTTGAGGGTTGCGAGTTCCCCGCCCCGATCTAACCCCGCGATCGCCGACCCCCAATCCGCTGAATTCCAGGTTTCGGACATTTCGCGGTCATCCGCAAGGCGAGTTTTCACTCCACCAACCCGCAACCCGTTAACCCGCAACCCGCTAACTCACCATGGGTTCCATGGGTACGTTGGTTGATCGCGCCGTCGGGCTGCGTTAGATTCGTGCGGCAAGAACATGCGAAAGTGGCGGAATCGGTAGACGCGCGAGACTTAGGATCTCGTGGGCGCTGCCCGTGGGGGTTCGAGTCCCCCCTTTCGCACTGTGACCCTCGAATTCTCTGTCAACCATGGTCGTTGACGCCGGTGAACTGAAGGTATCCGTAGCGAAGCCAGCCGCGTGGGCGCGGCGGCTCACGATCACCGTGCCCGCGGATTGGATCGCGCGCGAGCGGCAAGGCGCGACCGAGCGGCTGGCACGGCGGGTACGGTTGCCTGGGTTCCGCAAGGGCAAGGTCCCGGCGCACGTAATCGAGAAGCGGTTCGGCCGGGCGATCGATGCGGACACGCTCGAGAAGGTGGTCAACGACGCGTATCGCGAGGCGGTACGTCGCGAAGGCCTCGATCCGATAACGGATGCAGCGGTCGGTGACGTAAACTATTCGGCCGGCACGGATCTCACGTTCAACGTCGACGTCGAGGTCCGCCCCGAGATCGAGCTGAACCGGCTCGGCGGCTTTCGTGTGCCGCGGCCCGTACCCGTGGTCGAGGATGGCCACGTCGACGAGATGCTCGAGCGCGTCCGCGACCAGCAAGCGGTGCTCAAGCCGTTGGCCGCGGACGTGGCGCCCGAGACGGGGGACGTGGTCGCGGTCGAGATCGCCGAGATCGGGGAGGACGGCGTGGTCGGCGCGTCGCACGACCGGCAGATCACGCTCGGCCAGGGCGAGGTCGTGCCGTCGATCGAGGAGGCGATCCTCACGTTGCGGCCCGGCCAAGATGGCGAGTTCACCGTCGACTTGAGCGCCGGCCGCTCCGACGCGCCGGCCACGCCCGAGCCGCACCGCCTGCGCGTCAAGCTGCTCGACGCCGCACGGCCGGACCGGCCCCCGCTCGATGACGATCTCGCCCGCACCGCCGGCGATTTCGAGACGATCGAGGACCTGCGCGCGCGCATCCGCGAGGACCTCCAACGTGAAGCCGAACGTGACGCCGAGCGCACCGTGCGCGCCAACCTCATCCAGAACGTGATCGACGCGAACCCGTTCGAGGTCCCCGAGTCGATGGTCGAGAACTATCTCGATCGACTGATCCAGGCACCGGAAGGCGTAGATCAGGCGCAAGACAATCAACTCCGTGCATCCGCCCGGCCGATCGCCGAACGTGCGCTCCAGCGCATGCTCGTGGTCAACCGCGTTGCCGAGTTGGAATCGCTCCGGGCGACGCCCGATGAGGTCAATGCACGTCTCGCGTTGATCGCCGAGCGCATCGAAAGGCCGGAGGCCCAGGTGCGGGCTCAGCTTCGGGACGGGGGCCGGCTCCAGGAGATCGAAGCCGAGATCACCGAAAACAAAGTCGTCGAATACCTCAAATCGCTTTCCACCATCGAGTGACATTGCAGCCCATGGCGATCTATCCCCCGTATGTAATCGAGCGCAGCAGCCGCGGCGAGCGGAGCTACGACATCTTCAGCCGCCTGCTGATGGACCGGATCATCTTTCTCGGTTCGCCGATCGATGACAATGTTGCGAACATCGTCATCGCACAGCTCCTGTTCCTTCAATCGGATGACCCCGAGAAGGACATCTACCTCTACATCAACTCGCCGGGTGGCCACGTGTACGCGGGCCTCGCGATCTACGACACGCTCCAGTACCTGAAGTCTCCCGTGAACACGATGTGCATCGGCATGGCCGCATCAATGGGCGCGGTCCTGCTCGCGGCGGGCACGCCCGGCAAGCGGAGCGCCCTGCCGAACTCGCGTATCATGATCCATCAGCCCACGGGCGGGAGTCAGGGCAGCGCGGCGGACATCGAGATCCAGGCGAAGGAGATTATCTACGCCCGCGGTCGGCTCAACGACATCCTGGCCAGCCACACCGGCCAGACGGTCAAGCAGGTCGAGGACGACGTCGATCGCGACCGGTTCATGAGCCCGCTCGAAGCCAAGGACTACGGCATCATCGACCACGTCGTGACGCACAACGCCGACGGGGCGAAGGAAGAGCTCGTTATAGAAAAGCGCGAGAGGTAGGCCGGCATGCGCAGTGGCGTGTCGGTGCGCCTCTCCTCACTCGATCGAAGCGCAGATTATGCCGAGTGACAAGCACCTCCGCTGTTCTTTTTGCGGGAAGTCGAAGGAGTCCGTCAAGAAGTTCATCTCCGGACCCTCCGTCTACATCTGCAACGAGTGCGTCTCGCTGTGCAACGAGATCCTCGCGGAGGAGGAGGAGCGCGAAGCGGCAGATGCCGTGCCGCGCATCCCGACGCCGCGCGAGATCAAGATGGTTCTCGACGAGTACGTGATCGGCCAGGAGGAGGCGAAGAAGACGCTCTCCGTCGCCGTCTACAATCACTACAAGCGTGTCAATCATCACGGTGTGCTCGACGACGTCGAGATCGAGAAATCGAACATCCTGTTGATCGGCCCGACCGGCGTCGGCAAGACGCTGCTCGCGCAGACGCTCGCGCGGGTGCTGCAAGTGCCGTTCACGATCGCGGACGCGACGACGCTGACCGAAGCCGGCTACGTCGGTGAAGATGTCGAGAACATCCTCGTGCGGTTGCTCCAGGCCGCGGACTTCAACATCGCCGAGTGCGAGCGCGGCATCGTGTACATCGACGAAATCGACAAGGTCGCGCGCAAGTCCGAGAACCCCAGCATCACGCGCGACGTCTCGGGTGAGGGTGTGCAGCAGGCGCTACTCAAGATTCTCGAGGGCACGGTCGCATCGGTCCCGCCGCAGGGCGGACGCAAGCATCCGCAGCAGGAGTACATCCAGATCAACACGCGGAACATCCTGTTCATCTGCGGCGGTGCGTTCGACGGGCTCGATAAGATCATCGAGCACAGGATCGGGCACCGGCGCATCGGCTTCGGCGGCAACTCGACCGCTCGGCCGGTGCGCATGAACCCGTTCGACGGCGTCGAGCCGGAAGACCTGTTGCGGTTCGGCCTGATCCCCGAGCTGGTCGGACGGATGCCCGTGCTGGTCACGCTCGAGTCGCTCGATCAGGAAGCGCTCGTTCGCATCCTCAAGGAGCCGAAGAACGCGCTGCTCAAGCAGTACGACCGCATGTTCGACCTCGAGGGGATCCGCCTCACGTTCGACCCCGACGCCGTGCGCGCGATCTCGAAGAAGGCGCTCGAACGCGGCACGGGCGCACGCGGCCTACGCGCCGTCATCGAGGAGGTCATGCGCGATGTGATGTTCGATGTCCCGTCGCGCGAGGACGTGCGCGAGGTCGTCATCACGCCGGAGAGCGTTTCGGCCACGATCCCGCCGTTGCTCGTGCTGCACCCGTCAGCGACGAAAAAGGAAGCTTGACGCCTCCCCCCCGAGCCGGGGGAGACCGGGACGGGGCGGCTGGCCTGCGCGAATCGGCTGCACCCATGAGGATCAAGACCGTCGAGTTCGCCGGCGCGATCGCGCGGCTGGATGGCGCGGCGCCCGGTGACCTCGTACAGGTCGCGTTCTCGGGGCGATCGAACGTCGGCAAATCGAGCCTCATCAACCGCCTGCTCGGCCGCACGCGCACCCCCGTCGCGAAGGTGTCCTCGACACCTGGCAAGACCCAGCAGATCAACTTCTTCCGCGTCCGCGCCGCGCGCGAGGCGAGCCACGACAGCTCCGCCCGACCGGGGAAGACACCTACCCGCGCCACCCCGCAGGTCGAGCACGATTTCGAATTCTTCCTCGTCGACCTACCAGGATACGGCTATGCCCGCGTGCCGCTCGACGTGCGCGCCGCGTGGAAGCCGCTGATCGAACGGTACCTCACCGCCAACCCGCGGCTCGCCGGCGTGGTCCAGCTGATCGACGCGCGGCACGGCCCCACGCGCGATGACCTGCATATGGTCGACTCGCTTGCCCCGCTCGGCGTGCCGGCGTTGTTCGTACTGACCAAGATCGACAAACTCAAGGCAACGGAGCGCGCCCGTCAGATCGAGCGGTGGACGATGCGGCTGGGCGCGGGACCGGATCAGGTGCTGCCCTTCTCCGCGCGCACCGGCATCGGCCGCGAAGCGCTGCTCGACAGCCTCGATGCGTTGCTCACCGATTCCCACCGCGTACAATGATCCTCGCCCACTGGAATCACCAGATCAAATCGATTCCCGCCCCGGACGGGATCTCCGGACGCGACTTATCAGAGGATAGTCCAGAACGGATGCCGTCGCCGCGATCAAACGATCGCCACGCTCCGGTATCCGCAACAGCTCATGTGCGCGAAGCACAATCTCAGGGGTGAGGTCGATGATCGCGTACCGCGAGGGCGTCGCCGTCAGGCGCAGAACGAACGTCGGAAACGGCTCCGGCAGCGTTACGTCACCGTCTGCGACCGCTTCGTCCAGCTCGACCAACGAGATAGACGGAACACAAACAACCGACAGACCCGCATCGACTCGATCGAAAAACTCGTTCGCCTTTCGGCCCAATCGACGGCGCTGGTCGGTGATCCACCAGATGAGCGCGTGTGTGTCCGAGACGGCGATCTCAGGAGTCCGGACCACGCGTCAGCCCGTTCCCCCGTCGCGGAAGAGGTCGGCACGTTTCCTCTTCGCCGACTCATTCTGACGGGCACGTGAGCGGGCCAGCACCCGGTCAGGCGGGACATTGAGCTTCCCGAACCCTTGCAGGGGACGCGGCACCACGCCCGCATTCGTACGTAGCTTCGCCAGGTCCGCTTCCAGCCCTTCGAGCACCGCCTTACGCACGAGCACCACGTGGTCCTCATAACCGCGGTGAGACAGCTCGATCCGTGGACGTTCGCCCGTCAATACCTTCTCCACGAGATCGAACAGCCGGTCGCGCGCACTTGTCACGGGGAGCACAGTTTCATTCTCTGATCGACGACGCATCGGTCCTTATCCGTACGGGTATATGTACGTGTAATCTACCTGCGAGGATGGTCGCGATCAAGGCGGCATCAGCACGCATCAGCATTGGCGATTGGGCCCGCACGGGGAGGAAACGGAGTACTAAGCAGTAGGAGTATTGCACGGTTGGTGGCAGGCTTCGATTAAGTCCGCAAAGTTTGCGGAGGTCTGCTCGGCTCTTCGAACAGCCGAGCGCATCTGTTACAGCGGGATCCCGTACTCTTTGATCTTGCGGTAGAGCGTACGCTCGCCCATGCCGAGCATCTCGGCGGCCTTGCGGCGGTTGCCGGCGACTTCGCGAAGCGCGGCGGTGATCGCGGCGTGCTCGAGGTCGCGCAGCGTCATGCCGGGGCGGAAGACGACGACCTCGTGCTCCTTCTCGAGCTCGGCGTCCTCGCCCTCCTCGTCGAGCGGAACGTCTTCGATGGTGCGCGCCTCGCGGCCGAGTACATCCGCGCGCGCGGGTGGGAACATGTAGGCGTGCTCCGCGGCGCGGGCGAGCTCGGGGTGCGCGTTACGGTAGTCATCGAACTGGCGGCGCAAGTCTTCGACATCGATGCGCAGCTGAAGCAACGTGCGGAAGATGAACTCGAGCTCGGGCGCGGGCTGCGCGCGGTCGTCGCCGCGCGGCGCGGGGAGCGGCACGGGGAGCAGACTCGTGGTGTGGCGCCCTTCACGGATGTCCGCGGGGATGTCCTCGGGCCGGATCACGCTCCCGGGCGCGAGCACCACCATCGACTCGACGAGGTTTCGTATCTCGCGGACGTTCCCGGGCCAATCGTAATCCACGAGAATGCGCAGCGCGTCGGGCGAGACGACGACGCGCGGGCGGTCATGCTCGGCGGCGGCTTCGCGGATGAAGTGGTCGACGAGGAGCGGGATGTCGGCACGCCGATCGCGCAACGGCGGCAGCTCGATGTGCAGGACGTTGAGCCGGTAGTAGAGGTCCTTGCGGAACCGGCCGATGTAGACGAGCTGGCGGATGTCCTGGTTCGTCGCGGCGATGACGCGCACGTCGACCTTGATCTCGGACTCGCCGCCGAGCCGCATAAACGCGCGCTCCTCGAGCACACGCAGCAGCTTCGTTTGCGTGGCAGCGGGCATATCGCCGATCTCTTCGAGTAAGATCGTGCCCTTGTGTGCTAGCTCGAATAGACCCTTCCGCTGCCCGACCTAGACGGTGAACGCGCCTTAATCGTGACCGAACA
>JBOHRM010000598.1:0-3934 GCA_050732715.1 Longimicrobiales bacterium | reverse complement strand
CTGTACGTCCAGGGTTCGCGGCCCGCGCAGCAGCTCGCGGATCTCCTGGGCCTGGCGTTTGACATCGTCGACGAGCCGCTGCTGCGGCTACAGGAGCGGCAATTCATTGAAGTGCTGCGGACCACGGGCCCGTCGCGCGGCGGCTATATCCTCGAGGTCGCGGGGCCCGGCCGCGAGCGCGCCGCCGCGGCGCTCACGGCGAGCAAATACGTCGGCCGCGCACCCGTGCCTCTCGATGCGTACCGCGGGTGGATCGAGGCTCAGTCCGTCCGCCACCTCCAGATCGGGCGGGATCGCATCCGCAACGGGTTCAGCCACCTGGTCATCGGCGAGCACACGCTCGAATCGCTCGGGCCCGCCGTGAACTCGGCGAGCTCGCTGTTTCTGCACGGCGATCCCGGGAGCGGCAAGACCGTGATCGCCGAAGCGATCGCCGGGATGCTCGGCGGCGACATCTACATCCCGTACGCAGTCGACATCGAAGGCCAGATCATGCGGCTGTTCGATCCGGTGCACCACACGCCCGTCGAGCCGTTCGACGCCGGCGCGCGCGTGGCCGATGAAAACGAGTGGCTGCGCACACCGGCAGAACACGACAAGCGGTTCGTCCGCATACGACGTCCGGCAGTGTTCGTGGGAGGCGAGCTGAGTCTCGACCAGCTCGATCTGCAGTACGATCACGACACGCGCATGTACGAGGCGCCGTTTCAGCTGAAGGCGGCGGGCGGAGTGCTCATCGTCGATGACTTCGGCCGGCAGATCGCCGCACCACGCGACCTGCTCAACCGCTGGATCGTGCCCCTCGAGAAGCACATCGACTACCTCACGCTGCACACCGGCGCGAAATTCCCCGTCCCGTTCGACTGCCTGCTGATCTTCGCGACGAATCTCAACCCCGACCAACTGGTCGATGAGGCGTTTCTGCGCCGCATCAAGTACAAGGTCAACGTCCCGAACCCGGCACAGGACCAATACGCGGAGATATTCCGGCGCGAGTGCGCGCGGCGCGACATCGTCTATGACGAACGCGCGGTCGTGCACATCTATACGCGATACTACTCGGACGCGGGCATCCCGCCGCGCGCGTGTCACCCGCGGGACATCCTCGACCATCTCGTGCACACGGCCAGGTACGAAGGCCGTGAGCCCGTGCTGACGCCCCGGCTGCTGGACCAGGCGTGTGAATCGTATTTCCTCGTGATGGGCAGAATCGAGGCGCGTCAGGCGTCGAACCGAAATGATGAATGATGAATGCGAAATGATGAATGCGCCGGCCCTCACCCGGTGACGCATGTCTGAACGCCGTTCGCAACGGCGGACCCACTAACACACGAAGGTTCTCATGGACAAATTCGGTGACTCGCCGGACGGCCTCTCGACCCAGATGGGCGACGCGCTCGTTGCGCGGCTGGCGCGGCTCGAGATGCAGAACGCCACCGCGCGCCGGATCAACATCATCCTGATCTTCGGCATGGTCGCGGCGCTCGCGGCCAGCCTGCTCTCGCTGCGTGGGGCCGGGCTCTTCAGCCGCGCCGAACGCGTGCTCGTCGGTAACGGCATCGTGCTGCAAGACGCGAACGGCATCACCCGCGGCACCTGGGAGGTGGCCGACAACGGCGCCAGCGTGCTCCAACTGCACGATCGAAACAGCGTGCCGCGCGTCAAGCTCAGCGTGCTCGACACCGGCGACCCCGGTGTAGCGCTGACCGACCCGCGCGGCCGCACGCGTATCGTGCTCGGCCTGCTCCCCGACCAGGGCGGCACGCTCGCCTTCGCCGATGACCGCGGCAACACCCGCGTCGTGCTCGGCGTGGCGCCCGACGAATCGAGCACGCTGGTGTTCGTCGACGCCATGGGCGCCACCCGCGCGGGTCTCGGCGTGAACGGCGCCGGCGACCCGTCCTTGACGCTGTATGAGAACGAGGAGCCGCCGGAAGACGCGGCGCAGCCCGCGCGGCCCGGCGGCGTGCCGGAGACCTCACCGTATTCGGTGCCTTGAACGTCGGGCAGGCCTCGCGTTCCGGCTGCTGATCCGCTCGGCCGCTGGCGCGACGCCGTCGAAGATCCGGAAGAAGCCTCGATGATCGCGGCCCGGCCATGAGCTCTCAGCGGATTCTCAGAGCCTCCATCGTCGACCTCACGTTCGGCATCTGGGCGGTCGCCGTGCCCACCGTCTTCAGCGATCGGCTGGTCAACGGCGATGGTGACATGCCGCGCCACGTCACCATGGGCGAGCACATGCTGCGGAGCGGCTGGATCGAGCGCGACCCGTTCTCGTTCACGAAAGAAGGCGAGCCGTTCCTCGCCTACGAGTGGGCGAGTCAGATCCTCTACGCGTTGTTCCACCGCCTCGGCGGGATCGCGGGCGTCGCGATCGGCGCCGGGCTCGTGATCGCCTCCGCGTACGCGCTCACCGTCCTGTTCCTACGCCGGCATCGCGTCGACCCGCTGCTCGCGTATCTCGTCGGCATGACCGCCGCGGTGCTGGGGTCGGTGCACTGGCTCGCGCGGCCGCACCTGTTCACGCTCGTCGGCATCGCGTTGCTGTTGTTCCTGGTCGAGCCGCCTGTATCTCAGGACGGTGTCGGGGCGTCGTTCGGCCGGCGACGCGTGTGGCTCTTTGCCCCGCTGTTCATCGTTTGGGCGAACCTGCACCCCGGCTTCATCATCGGATTCGCGATCCTCGCGATCTATCTGGCCGGCGATCTGGTCGAGGCGTGGAGCGGCACGGACCGGCCGCTGTGGCTCGGCCGCGCCAAATACCACACGGCCGGTCTCGGCATCGGGTTGGCCGCTTCGCTCTTCAACCCGCAAACGATCCAATTGCACACCCACATCGTATCGCTGCTCGGCAACAGCTATCTCATCGATCGCACCGGCGAGTTCACGTCGCCCGATTTCCACGTGCTCCACGGCAAGCTGTTCCTGTTGGTCATCGCAGCGATCGTCGGGGTGCTCGCGTTGAGCGCGCGGCGCCTGTCGACGCCGCGCCTGTTCCTGCTGCTCTTCATGCTCGCGTCCGCGCTGTTCGCGCGCAGGAACATCCCGCTGTTCGGCCTGGCCGTCCTCCCCGTGCTCGCGCTCGAGCTCGACGCCGCGTGGCGTAACCTGAGCGTGCGCGGATTCAATCACGTGCGTCGCGTCTTTCATGAAGGCGAATCGGTCGCGGCGCCCGGCCGATGGTTCGGCGCCTTTGCCGTCATGATGATTCTCCTCGCCGCCGGCAACGGCCGGATCGGCGGATTCCAGGCCGTGCCGCGAGCGTTCGACGTCGACGTCTTCCCCGTCGAGGCAGTCGAGTGGGCCAAGCGGGCCGGCATCAATGGAAGAGTCTACCACGCCTTCACCTGGGGCGGTTACTTCCTGTACGCGTGGCCTGGGCAGAAGATCTTCATCGACGGCCTGACCGACTTCTTCGGCGAATCGCTGACGCGGGACTACTTGGCGATCTCGCGGCTCGAGCATGGGTGGGATCGCAAGCTCGACGCGTACGAGATCACGCTGGCCGTGATCCCCACGGACGGCGCGCTCGCCTACGCGCTCGCGCGCGGCGGCTGGCGCGAGCTGTACCGTGACGACACGGCCGTGATCCTACAGCGCCCCGCGGACGTCATCGACTAGAACTCCCGATCGCCCGCACGGGGAGGATGCATCGGCTATAGTCGGGGACGCTCGCGAACGCTATGGTTGTCGGCTAGAAACGAGTTCCGGGTTCCGGGTTCCGGGTTCCGGGTTCCGGCTTGCGGGTTCCGGCTTGCGGGTTGCGGGTTCCCCGCCGCCACCTGGATGTCGGCGATCGCCTGGTGCCGGCCAAGCGGCATGGAGAGCTGATACGACCGAATGCCACGCACGTGGATCGTAGTTCCGTGCTTCAACGAGGCGAAGCGGCTGGAGCCGCCCGCGTTCGGCCGGTTCGTGCGCGGCGCGCCGGAAG
>JBOHRM010000597.1:0-7312 GCA_050732715.1 Longimicrobiales bacterium | reverse complement strand
GTGCCGGACCCGGGCTCGACCGGGTTCACGGGCACCCACCTCGTGAACATCGGCGAGATCTCGAACAAGGGCATCGAGCTGCTGCTGACGGGCACGCCCGTCATCACCCCGAACTTCGTATGGGATGCGAGCGTCGCGTTCTCGACGAACGACAACGAGCTGGTGTCCTTCAACGGGTCTCGCGCGGAGCAGATCTTTGGCTCGTTCGCCGACGTGCAGCGTCACCGCGAGGGCTTTCCGATGGGCGGCTTCTGGGCGTACGATGTGGAGCGCGACGCCAACGGTGAGCCGATCGTGCGAGACGATGACGGAAACATCGTCGAGAACCCCGTGCTAGACGCACCGGGCCAGGACGTGACGGTGCTGAGCAGCTGCCGCTGGGCGCCGACCGATCCCACATGGAATCAGGCGGAGGAATGCGACGACATCTACATGGGTCCTTCGCGTCCGACGCGGGAGGCGGCGTTCACGAGCACGTTCACGCTGTTCAATGATCTCCAGATCTATGCACATTTCGACTACCGCGGCGGGCATTACCAGTGGTGCGCGGCGTGCTCGCTCGGTACGCGGGTCGACCTGAACACGTGGGACGTGAACACGGGCGGCACACCGCTGAATCCGGACGTCTCGGCCGCCGAGGTGCTGGCCCTGCAATCGCTCCAGACCAAGTCACACATCTCGAAGGCCGACTTTATCAAGTTCCGCGAGCTGTCGCTGACGTACGCGATTCCCGAGCGGTGGACGCAGTCGTTCGGAACCCGATGGTCCGTGACGCTCTCGGGCCGCAACCTCGCGCTCTGGACCAAATACAAGGGCAAGGGCGACCCCGAGGTTCAGTTCAATCCGAACTCGAATTTCGACATTCTCGACTACGCCTCGACGCCGCAGACGCGCCGTCTGTCGGCTTCGGTGCGGGTCACGTTCTGAGAGGGGAGCGCACAATGATTCACGACCCTGCGAGATGGGTGGGATGGTGCGTGGCCGGCGCTCTCGTCGTCAGCGCGGCCGCGTGCAGCATCGACGACGTGCTCGAGGTCGACAATCCCGAGGAGATTCCGATCGGCCAGCTCGATGACCCCAAGCTGCTCGAGGTGCGGCTGAACGGGGTAGTCGACGAATTCAACGGGGCGTACGTGGGCTCGGTCATGCAGTACGCCAACTTCATCACGGACGAGCTGGTGACCGGGCTCAACTGGGAGGACTATGCGCGCGCGAATCAGCGCATCGTCAGCTACCTCGAGGGCCCCACGACCCAGATTTTCGAGAACCTGAACCAGAGTCTCCGCCTCGCGGATGGATTGGCCGAGGCCATTCGCGGGTGGGCGGCCGATGATCCGGACACGGACTTCAACGCCGAGCTGGCGCAAACCCTGGCGTTCGCGGGGTACAGCGCCGTCGTGCTCGCCGAGAACACGTGCCAGGCGGTCATCTCGCCGGACCCGGACGAGCCGAGCGGCGTCGTGCTGTCGCAGCTCGAGACGTTCGCGGCGGCGCTGCCGTACCTCGAAGAAGCCGTGACGTTGGCGCAGCAAGCGGGCGAGGCGGACATCGCTAACCTTGCGTTGACCGGCCTGGCACGAGCCCACCTCGGCCGGGGAGAATGGGCGGAGGCCGCGAATGCGGCCAGTCAGGTCACCGACGGGTTCGAGTGGTGGATCGAGTACGTGGACCTGCCGAACGGACGCAATCCGCTCCAGGGCACGAGCCACGGCGGCAACTTCACGCACGGCATCCACCCCAACTTCACCGGCGTGCATCCCAGCTTCGACGGGACCGGGTTCAGCTTCAGGGACGAGGATGTGATCGCGCCGCAAACGGATCCGCGGATCCAGCACGAGGTGTCGTCTGCCACGGGGCACAACGGGTTGACGCCGCTCTACAAGTTTTTCCAGGGCCTCCGTTACGACGATTACAGCGGTGAGACGATCGCGCCCGCGTCCGCTGACTGTCCTGACTGCACGGGTACCGATCCCGAAGAGATGGCGCTGCTGACCGAGTTCGACACCGACGTGTTGACGGCCGACTACGTCGAGGCGCGGCACCACTACTTTGAGGCGCTCGCCATGCAGGGCGGCAACGACGCGGCGGTGAACGAGTTCGTCAACGAGCGTCGCGCGGTCGGCAATCAACCGCCGGTGACGCTTACGGGTGAGGCACTGATCACGGAGCTCCGGAACCAGCGGGCGCGAGACCTCTTCATGGGTGGTTTCCGCGTGCCGGATCTGCGCCGCTGGACGCGGTTCGATCCAGACAAGGGCCCATTCGGCGGCAGCTACTTCCCGACCGGTGCGCACGCGAACGCGCCGGTGTGGTCCGACTATGAGAACTGGACGTGTTTCCCGATCCCTCTGAGCGAGTATGAGGGGAATCCGAACCTGCAGAGGCCGGTAGACCCTAGCGTGCCGCCGGACATTTAGGCGATACGAACGCGATTCGAACGGGGTGGGCGGCTGAAAGGCCGCCCACCCTTTCGCTTCGCGCAACAAGGCTCGATCATATCCGAACGGCACCCGAGCCGAATCGGTCCCGGCCACGGACTCGACATGGCAAATCGGGCTGGTGCATGCAGTCAATCGACGGTTGAGCACCTGGCGCCCGCGAGCCCGCGGAGCGTAAGGGTTCTTCTCACGTCTGGATGGGTTGCGGCTCTGGCGCTCGCGTCTCTCGCTCCCGCCGTGTCAGCCCAGTCGTTCATCGTCGACGTGACGGCCTCCGAAACCCGAGCCCCGGTCTCGGGCGCGTTCGTCTCGCTGCTCGATGCGGACGGCCGTGTGCTGCTGAGTCGGCTGACGAACGAGTCGGGGCGCGCCGTGCTCGACGCGAGCGCTCCCGGCAACTATCGCGTCCGGGCGGAGCTGATCGGACGCGAGACGCAGCTCAGCGAGATGATCGCGCTCGGCCAGGATGCGAACGAGCCGGTCTCGATGGTGCTCCCCCTGCACGCGCTCCCGCTGTCCGAGATCCGGGTCGAGACATCCGCCCGCTGCCGGATTCGGCCGGCCGAGGCGGTCGAGCTCCGCCGCGTGTGGGAGGAGGCGCGCAAGGCGATCACGGTGCAGGCCTGGGCCGAAGGCGGAGGCCTCTACGAGCTCGCGATCTCGACGTACGAGCGCGATCTCGATGCCACGGGCCGGCGAGTGGAACGGGAAGACCGGAGAAGCGCGCGCCGCGTGACTCGTGTGCCGTTCGCGAGTCTCCCGCCACAGGACCTCGCGACCGATGGGTTCGTGCGCCGGCTAGAAGACGGGGGTCACGAATACCTCGCGCCGGATGCGACGGTCCTCCTCTCCGATGTGTTTCTCGATACCCATTGTTTCCACCTGACCCGCTCGGATGAGCACCGGGGCGCGATCGGTCTTGCGTTCGAACCCGTGGGAGCGGCAGACCGGGCGGACATCCGCGGCACGCTCTGGCTCGACGAGGCGACCGCGGCGCTTCGATCGATCGAGTTCGGCTACACGCGTGCGCCGTACAGGGAAGCGGAACGTGTAGCCGGCGGCCGTATCGAGTTCGAGGCATTGCCGAACGGCGCGTGGATGATCAACCGCTGGAGCATCCGCGCGCCGCTACTCGCCCGGGACTACGGCGTGGCGCGGGCCGGTGACTCCGGGATCCGCGTGATCGGCATTCGCGAGACCGGCGGCGAGGTGGTCGGCGTGTCGACGCGAGACCGCCGGCCGGTCTCGCGCGTGGCGCGCGGATCGGTGCGGGGCGTGGTGTGGGACAGCATCACGGCAGGCCCACTGCCTGGCGCACGCGTCGAGCTCTCCGGGACGGCATACGCCGCCGAAACCGACGGCGAGGGCCGTTTCCTACTCGATGAGCTCGCGGCGGGAGTGTTCACGGCGATCTTCGGCCATCCACGTCTGGATTCGCTGGGCGTCACGACCGCGGGCGTCGAAGTCGAAGTGACCGCCGGCCGAACCACGGAGCTAACACTCGCGACGCCGTCCCGAGCCACGATGCTGATCGCGGCGTGTAGGGCCTCGGCGGAGACGGAAACGCAGCGTGTCCAGGCGGTGGCCGAGCAAACCGCCCGGGACAGCGCGGTGCTCTCCGGCATAGTGCGCACGCGGAACCCGCGTGAACCCGTCCCCGGTGCCAGTATCCGCGTCGAATGGCAGAGCGTCCTGCGTCTCGAGCCGATCGTTCAGGCACGCGATCGCTGGCTCGAGGTGCAAGCCGATGAAGAGGGGCGCTACACCGTCTGCGGCCTGCCCGTGGACGAGGCGGTTCGAGTTCAGGCGTTTTTCCTTAACGAGCGAAGCGACATCGCCGAAGTGGCCTTCGCCGACGACGCCGACGACTCGGGGCACCGGGTCCTGGACCTGGAGATCGATCTCCCGGCTACGCTGCTGGCGAGTGATGCGGCACGCGACTCCGCGGGGACCGACGCCCCCGGCGATCAGGGTGTGCAGGGCAGAGTGCTCGACCTCGATTCCGGTCGCCCGGTCCGCGCCGCGGAGATCATGCTCCGTTCCGAATCGGGCCGAGTTCTCGCCACCGGCACGACGAACGAACGGGGATTCTTCCGATTGCGGGTCCCGCGATCGGGTAGCGTTCTGCTCTCCGCCCGTGCGCTCGGCTACGCCGGTTTGGAAGGCGAAACCGTCGACGTTCCGCCAGAGAGGTTGGCGGTGGTCGACGTGCGGTTGCCCGGAGAAGCGATTGCGCTCGAGCCGATCATCGTGACGGCCGAAGCGCGTTCGTTCCACCTCGAGATGGAGGGATTCTACAGGCGGCGGGACGACGGCTTCGGCCTGCATGTCACTCCGGAGGTCCTCGAACGGCGCCAGCCTGTCAGGACCACCGATCTCTTCTTCAGCATGCCGGGCGTAAGGGTGATCGAGCCCGCCGGCGGCGGCCGGGGACGGGCCATTCTCCTCAGCAGGTGGCGGGACCCCAGGGATTCACCGTGCTGGCCGATGGTCTACGTCGACCGCCACCTCGTCTCGACAGGCGGCCTCGGCGGCGCCGGTGGAGAACCCCTCGCCGTCGATGAGGTCGTCGCGACCGATGACATACTGGCGATCGAGGTCTACCGGTCTCCCGCCGAGATCCCATCCGAGTTCAGCGGCCCGAACGCCGGCTGCGGCGTCGTCGTGATCTGGACGCGTCGGGGAGGCGCCGGATGAGACGCGTCGTTCTGGCGGCGGCGCTGCTGCTGCCCGCGGCCGCGCCGGCCGCGAATGCGCAGCAGTTGCGAGGGCGATTGCTCGACCTCGAAACGGACAGCCCGATCGCCGCCGGGTTGCTCACGTTGCTCGATGCGGACAGCAGCGTGGTTGCGACGGCGGTGAGCAACGCCAGCGGCGAATGGCAGATCAGCCTGACTGGGGCCGGTGTCTACTACGTCGCAGCCGAGCGGATCGGGTACCAGCGGTGGGTCGCGGGCCCGGTCGAATTGAGCGCGGACGACACGGTGAGCTCGGTCTTTCATCTCCGGCCATCGCCGGTGGTCATGGACCCGATCGAAGTGCGCGCCACCGCCGTCCGGCGATACCTCGAGTTCAACGGCTTCTTCGAGCGGCAGCGCGGGAACTTCGGGCATTTCGTGACGCCCCAGACGATCGAGCGACGGCAGGCCGCGCGGGTGACCGACCTGTTGCGCGCCATCCCGGGCGTTCAGCTCGTGGCCGCGGCCGGCGGAAGCGCCGGACCCTCGCAGATTCACCTGCGCGGCAGCAGCCTGTCCCAGGGCGGCGTATGCCGGCCGCGCGTCTTCGTCGATGGCCTCATTTACAGCCGCGGTGATTCGAGGCCGGTCCGCATTCGCGAGGAAAACGCTACAGAGCGCGAGGTTGATGAGGAGCGGCGCCTCGAGAACATGAGCCTCGATGACCTCGGCCACCCATCCACGATCGCGGCGATCGAGATCTATCGCAGCGCCAGCCAGGTCCCCGTGCAGTTCGGCGGCTCGAGCGTCGAGACGCTGTGCGGCGTGATCGTGGTCTGGACGCGAACCGGCCGCATGCGGATCGGTGAGCGGTAACCGTTACAGCGACCGCAGGAAGATCACCACGTACTCCTGGGCCAGCCACGGAAGCTGCGCGAACGCGCCCCGCGATGCCTGCGCCTCGCCGCCATGCTCGAGGATCGCCTCACGCAGGTCCATCGCGCGACCATCATGAAGATAGAACCCGCGGTGCTGGAGCCCCATGAGCGGCGTGGTCCGCAGCTCCCGCGGTGCGGCGTCATGCGCACACACGTTCGACAGGCCCGGCCCCACGTCGTGCAGCAGCAGATCCGAGTACAGCTCGATCGTCTTTTGGCTGAGCGCCGGGACATCCGACGGCCCGGTGCGCATCGCCGGCGTGTGGCAGCGGGCACAGCCGAGACGGTCGAAGATTCGCGCGCCGCGAGCGAGTGTGTCCGCCTGCGCTTCCGACCGCGCCGGCGCCGAGGCCGGCGGAACGAGAAACCGCGTGAAGTCGGTGAGGAGCCGAACCACACGCGCATCGACCTCCGGCTCGCTCATCGGATCCGTGCCCGCCGGAGCGTCGGCGCCGTTCACCTGGTCGCGATCATCCGGCCGCGAGGTCAGCCCCATCTCGAGCCGCAGAGCGCTGCGCGTGAACTCCTCGATCGTCGCGATGTCAGCCTTGCGGCCGAACCGCGTGAGGCGGCCGTCCGGCCCGCGCGCGGCGCGCCCCGAGATGCCGTCGCCGTCACGATCTTCGGGGTCCGAGCGCGCCACGATGACCTGCTCCGGAATCGCCTCGATGAGGCCGAGGCCGAACAGGAATGGAGGCAGAAATCGACCCGTGTCCGTCGCGGCCGGCGGCACGGTCTCGTGCAACACGCCGTGCTCCAAGAGAAGGGGTGTCGAGCGAGTCCTCACGTTCTCGCCTCCGACTTCGCTCAAAAGGTCGCAGGCGCCGGGCCCACCGTAGCGCGTCGCCTTGACAACGCGCTCGAACCCCGTCGTGCCTCCCGGTGCCGGGGACGTGTGACACGCGCTGCACTGGTTCTCGTTGAACGCGGGACCAAGACCCTCTTCCGGGGTAAATATTCGGTTGAACAACGCCAGTCCCGCGTGAAAGCGGTCCAACTCGGCTTCGCTCAGGCCGGGCAACGGCGCGCCCGGCTCACCGGCCACCGTCACGGCATCCGACTGACACGCCAAGATCAGCATCGCGAACAACGCAACCGCCAGCACCGATCCCTTGGTTCGTTCGACGTTCATCGGCGTCTCGACAGTGAGAACTCCTCTGCACGGAAGACACGCGGCGATATGAGGCGATTCGACCTGAAGCGGCCGCGGGGACGCGGCACGCAGGGCGCGCGTCTACCAGCGCGCGCACTTATCGGC
>JBOHRM010000596.1:0-7878 GCA_050732715.1 Longimicrobiales bacterium | reverse complement strand
GAACCGGATCGCGCTGGCGATCGCCCGTGCGCTGGAAGCATGACGTCGCTCCAGGTGCTGGAAGGATGAACGCCGGGCAACTCCGCGGGACTGAAGACCCGGACATGACTCCCCTCACGCCGCAGGTCGTGAGGCCGAACCGGAGTCAACTGCCCAGTTAACGGTCGCGGTAATCTCGACTGCGAGGTTGACAGCGTTATGCAGGGTCAACCGGGAATTTGGCTTTCAGCGTCGGTAACGACTGGCGAGTTCACCTCGGTATGCGATGGGAATCCGGAATTGTCCGCACGGACGAAGGCGAATGTTGAGTTGACCTTGTGAAACGCGAGCAGCTCGCGCTTCTGCGTGAAATGATCGCACCGCGGGCGCGCGCGGCGTTGGGAAAGGATCGGTCGTCCATGTCATGGCTGTCGAGCTTGTCGAGCCTATGGCGCAATGTGGTGCATCGCGAACGAGTCGAGCGGGATCTCGATAACGAGCTTCGGTCGGCGTTCGAGCTGCTGGTCGAGGAGAAGCTGCGAGCGGGCATGCGGCCGAAGGAGGCGCGGCGTGCCGCCTCGATCGAGTTGGGCGGTGTCGAATCGATCAAGGAGCAGGTCCGCGCCGTGAGGGCGGGCGCGTTCATCGACTCGCTACTCCGCGACGTTCGGCACAGCGTGCGCGTGCTGGTGCGTGGGCGGCTCTTCACAGCAATCGCCGTCTTGACGCTGGCGCTCGGGATCGGCGCGAACAGCGCGATCTTTACGCTGGTGAATGGGCTGTTGCTCCGTGCGCTGCCGTATCCCGACGTGGTCGTGGATCGGCTGGTGTGGATCGCGACGACCGTCGCCACATCGGAGAATCTGGACGAATGGCGAGCCGGCCTGCGCTCGCTCGAGCGCTTCGCCGCGTTCGACCTTCGTAGCGCAGTCCTCACCGGTCGCGGTCCCGCCGAGCGGCTATGGGGCACGGTCGTGACCGAAGAGCTCCTGCCTCTTCTCGGTGCCCAGCCGGTCATGGGCCGACTTTGGACGGATGACGAGCAGCAGCCGGGCGGCCCCTCAACAGTCATAGTCAGCCAGCGCCTTTGGAATCGACTGGATGATGGCCACGCCGACGTCGGCACGACTCGTCTCACGCTCGGCGGCGTGAGCCACACGATCATCGGCGTCCTGCCCGCGAGCTTCGATAACTTGGGCTATGACGACAGCGACCTTTGGTTCCCCGCCGGGGGACAGTCCGGGCGGACCTTTTCTGCCAACATCATCGGTCTGCGCCGGCCTGGAGCATCGATCGCCACCGTGCAAGCCGAGGCGAGTGCGTTGGCCGAACGGGTCGAGGCACCATCTGTCCGGCCGGGCCGCCGATTCGCGAACGTTCAAACGCTGAATCAGGTCTACAGGGGCGACACTCTCACATCGCCGTTGATCGTGCTCTTGGCGGCAACGGGCTTTGTCCTGCTGATCGCGTGCGCGAACGTCGCGAACCTGCTTCTCTCGCGCGCCGCGGGCAGGGGGCAGGAGATGGCGGTTCGCGCGGCGCTCGGCGCCCACCGCATCACGTTGCTCCGACAACTGCTCACCGAGAGCGCCGTGCTCGCGCTCGCCGGCGCAGTCGCCGGCTTGGTCATCGCCACGGTCGGTCTGCGCATGGTTCTCGCGATCATGCCGAGCTACTACGGCTGGGACCGTGCCGGCATACACATGGATCACAAGGTCATTGCGTTCACCTTGCTGATCGCGGCCGTGACGACGTTGCTCGCCGGGCTGGTGCCCGCGATACAGCTGGCGAAGCAAGCCGCCCGGGTCGGCACGGGATCCGCTCGGGCGAGCGCCGCACGGGCCGTTCGCCGTTCCAGAGAAATGCTGATCACCGCGGAGATCGCGCTGGCGCTCGTGCTACTGATCGGCACCGGACTGATGATCCGCACGTTCCTCGTGCTGCGCCCCGCATCACCCGGCTTCGAGTTTGAGGATCGCATGGTCGCGAGCATCACGCTGCCCTCGGTTCCAGAACGTGATGATGCAAGCATTGCGGATTTCGCGCGGCGACTGCTGCACGAGGCGCGAGTTGCCGCGCCCGCGGCCCGCATTGCGCTCGCGACCGACGTGCCCATGTCTGGCTTTGTGACGGCCTCCTTCGTGACCGAGGTGGACGGCCGGCCGTTCGCCGCCGGGGATCAACGCAGCGGTTTCCTCGACTTCGTCCCCGCCACGCCCAACTACTTCGATGTGGTCGGCATGCGGGTGGTACGTGGCCGCCGGCTGGCCGCTTCGGATGTGCCCGGTTCGGCTCCGGTCGTCGTGATCAACGAGAGCGCGGCGAGGCGGTTCTGGCCGGATGTCGATCCGATCGGCCGGAGCATCGTGATGGAATACGGCGACGATCGTTTCGAGCTCACCGTGGCCGGCGTCGTGGCCGATACGCGGCGCGTCGGCATCCATACGAGATCGGCGGTGGCCGCATTCGTCTCGTTCTGGCAGATACCCTCGGGCCGATTCGAGCTCGTGGCGCATCAGCCCCACGATGGCGGCCTCAACGAGGACATGGTCCGCCGCATCGTCGCATCAATCGATCCCGGTGTTCCCGTTGCCTCCGTGACCACGCTCGAGCAAATCGTGGCGAGGTCCGTGGCGAGGCCGCGGTATCACATGGTGCTAATGGCCGCGTTCGGTGTGCTCGGCGTCGTCCTCGCCTTGGTCGGTTGCTACGGTGTGCTCAGCTACTCTGTCGCACAGCGCACCCGCGAGATCGGCGTACGGATCGCGCTCGGTGCTTCGCATCGAGCGATCCTGCGGAACGTACTGGCACGAGCCTCCGTGTTCATCGCACTGGGGCTCATCGCCGGATCAGCGTTGGCGTTACCGCTTACTCGCATACTCGAAAGCAACCTGTACGGCGTGACGCCCACGGACCCGGCCACGTTTGCCGGCGCTTCACTCGGTCTCGCCGCGGTCTCGCTGTTCGCCGCATACCTGGCAGCCCGGCGCGCGGCGGGGATCCAGCCGACGGAAGCACTGAGAGCAGAATAGCGTCGCGCACTGCCACGCCATCGCGCCCGAATCGCGGGAATGATTTCAGGAAGCGCGCCTTCGCCGCGCCGCTGCCAAGCGGTGGGGCAAACGGAGCGCTCGCCCGTCGCGGAGACCTGACTAGAAACGGTTGGCGAGTTGTGAGTTCCGAGTTGCGAGTTACCCCGCCACCACCCGGTTTCAGCGATCGCTGGTGCCGCGGCGAGCGCCATGGAGAACTGATGAGAAAGGATCGACATTCATGTCGTGGTTCTCGAGCCTATGGCGCAATGTGGTGCATCGCGAGCGAGTCGATCGCGATCTCGATGATGAGCTTCGGGCGGCGTTCGAGCTGCTGGTCGAAGAGAAGCTGCGGGCAGGCATGCGGCCGAAGGACGCACGCCGGGCCGCGCTGATCGAGTTGGGCGGCATCGAATCGATCAAGGAGCAAGTCCGCGCGGCGAGGGCGGGCGCGTTCATCGACTCGCTACTCCGCGACGTTCGGCACGGCGTGCGCGTGCTGGTGCGTGGCCGGCTCTTCACGGCGATCGCCGTCTTGACGCTGGCGCTCGGCATCGGCGCAAACAGCGCGATCTTCACGTTGGTGAACGGGCTGCTGTTGCGGCCGCTGCCGTATCCCGCCGTCGACCGTATCGTATGGATCACGTCACTTGTCACCACATCGGAGAATCTGGACGAATGGCGGGCCGGCCTGCACTCGCTCGAGCGGTTCGCGGCGTTTGATCTTCACAACCCCGTGCTCACCGGCCGCGGTCCCGCCGAGCGGCTGGGAGGCATGGTCGTGACCGAGGAATTCCTCCCTCTGCTTGGCGGGGAGCCTGTGATGGGCCGACTCTGGACCGAGGATGAGCAGCGGCTGGGTGGCCCGCCGGCGGTGGTGGTGAGCCAACGTCTCTGGCAGCGACTGGACGATGGCGGAAGCGACGTCGGCACGATGCGTCTTGCGCTCGATGGCGTGAGCTACTCGATCATCGGCGTGCTGCCGGCGAGCTTCCAGGATCTCCACTACGACAGCGACGTCTGGTTTCCCGCCGCAGGACAGTCCGGCCTGACCTTCAGCATCATTGGGCTGCGCCGGCGTGGCGTACCGATCGCAACCGTGCGAACCGAGGCGAGCGCGTTGGCCGAGCGTGTGGAAGCGCCACGTGCGAGGCCGGGCCGGCGATTCGTGAACACCCTAACGCTGGCTCAGCTCTACCACGGAGAGGTTCGCCCGGCGCTGCTCGTGCTGCTCGCGGCGGCGGGCTTCGTGCTGTTGATCGCGTGTGCGAACGTCGCGAATCTGCTCCTCGCGCGCGCGGCCGGCAGAGAGCAGGAGATGGCGGTTCGCTCGGCGCTCGGCGCCGGCCGCATCACGCTGCTCCGGCAGCTCCTCACGGAGAGCGCAGTGCTGGCTGTCGCAGGCGCGCTCGCCGGCTGGATCGTTGCAATGATCGGCGTGCGTGCCGTGCTCGCGGTCACGCCTGATTCCTACAACTTCGGCCGCGGAGCGGCCGGCGCGCAAATGGATCACAATGTCTTCGCCTTCACCTTGCTGATCGCGGGCGCGACGACGTTGCTGGCGGGGCTCGCGCCAGCGATGCACGTTGCGAAACACGCGCCTCGTGCCACAACGGCATCCGCGCGGGCCAGCGCCACACGGGCGATGCGTCGTTCGAGAGAAGCGCTGGTCACGGCTGAGATCGCGCTGGCGCTGGTGCTGCTGATTGGGACCGGCCTGATGATCCGCACGTTTCTGATTCTGCGCCCTGCCTCACCCGGCTTCGAGGTAAGGGACCGCATGGTCGCGACCGTGACACTGCCCTCGGTCCCGGAACGTGATGACGCCGGCAGGGCGGAGTTCTCACGGCGGCTGCTCGAAGCGACGGCGGCAGCGGCACCCAACGCGCGTGTAGCCCTCACGACCAGCGTGCCAATGTCCAGCATCTCGAACTTCGCTGTCGTCGAGCTCGGCGGCCGCCCGTACACAAACGGTGACCGGCGTCGGGACAACGTCGATCTCGTCGCTGCCACGCCGAACTATTTCGATGTGATCGGCATGCGGCTGGCACGCGGGCGGGGCCTAGTCGCAGCCGGAGTAGCCGGCTCCGTTCCGGTCATCGTGCTGAACGAGAGTGCGGCGAGGCGGTTCTGGCCTGACATCGATCCGATCGGCCGGCGGATCATGCTCGGCATCGATGAACGTCGAATGGAATTCACCGTCGCCGGCATTGCCGCGGATATGCGCAGCGGCGGCAGCAGCACGACGTCGCGCGCAACGGGGTTCGTCTCGTTCTGGCGGATACCCTGGGAGTGGGAGCGATTCCGGATCGTGGTGCATCAGCCGCGAAACGCTCGCCTGACGGGAGATGCAGTCCGCCGCATCGTCGCATCCATCGATCCCGGCGCTCCCGTTGGTCCGGTCGAGATGCTTGAACAAATCGTGGCGGATTCCATGGCAGTGCCGCGGTACCACATGGTGCTGATGACGGCATTCGGCGCGCTTGCGGTCATGCTCGCCTTGGTCGGTTGCTACGGCGTGCTCAGCTACTCCGTCGCCCAGCGCACGCGTGAGATCGGCGTACGGATCGCACTTGGTGCATCGCATCGAGCGATCCTCCGGAGCGTGCTCGCCCGTGCTTCCGTGCTCATCCTCTTCGGGATCGCCGCCGGCTTGGCGCTGGCATGGGCGCTCACGCGTGTCCTCGAAAGCAACCTGTACGGCATTACGCCCACCGACCCGGCCACCTACACCGCCGCATCCGCCAGCCTCGCCTTGGTCTCGCTGTTGGCCGCGTATCTCGCCGCCCGACTTGTGGCCGACGTCCAGCCGACGCAGGCCCTGAAAGCAGACTGACCTTGCGGCGCATTGCGGCGGCCGAGACACCCGCACGGGCCCAAGAAAGGGGATCGAGCGGGAACTGCGTAGCAGACACATTCAGGAGACACGCCCGCGGCGCGTCGATGCCGCACGTGACCCGACGCTGTTGACGAGAAGGATGTCGGGCCGGCCTCAGTCCTGGAGCTCGTAGCGCTTCAGCTTTTCGTAGAGGGTACGCACGCCGATGCCGAGGCGCTCCGCGGCGAGGCGGCGGTTGCCGCCGGCGTCGGCGAGTGCGCGGCGGATCGCGGCGCGCTCGATGTCGGCCATTGTGCGCGCTTCGCCGTCGTCGGATTGGGGTGCGAGCGTGGTGAGCACGAGGTCGCGGCCGTGGATGACGTCGCCTTCGGCGAGGATCGCGGCGCGTTCGAGGGTATTGGCCAGCTCGCGCACATTGCCGCGCCAAGCGGCCGCGATGATGCGCCGGTTTGCTTCGTCATCGAGCCGCAACGGCGGCCTGCCCAGACTCACGCTGATGCGCGCGAGCAAGGTCTCGGCGAGCGGCGCGATGTCCTGAATGCGTTCACGCAGCGGCGGCAGCTCGACGGGGAACACCGCCAGGCGATGATAGAGGTCTTCGCGGAACTCGCCGTCTTGCACCATGCGCGCGAGGTTGCGATTGCTCGCGGCGATCCAGCGGACGTCCGCGTCGATCGTGCGGCTGCCGCCGACGCGCTCGAACTTTCGCTCTTGCAGAACGCGCAACAGCTTCGCTTGCAGTCCGGGCTTCAGCTCGCCGATCTCGTCGAGAAAGAGCGTGCCGCCTTCGGCGAGCTCGATTCGGCCTCGTCGCGCCGCGGTGGCGCCGGTGAACGCGCCTTTCTCGTGGCCGAAGATCTCGCTCTCCATGAGCGACTCGGAGATCGCTGCGCAATTCACGGCGATGAACGGCCCGTCGCGACGCCGACTCATACGGTGGATCGTGCGCGCGGCGACTTCCTTGCCGGTGCCGCTTTCGCCGAGCAGCAGCGCGGTGGCGTTCGTGGGCGCGACCTTCTCGATCGCGCGCACCACGCCCGTCATGGCGGGGTCGCCGTACGTGAGTGGCGGCAGCGTTTCGGTCTCGCGCGCGGACGCGTCCTTCAGCGAGACGAGGCGACGGTGCTCGAGCGCGCGGCTCACGATGAGCCGCAGCTGTGACGGGCTCGACACCGGCTTCTCGAGGTAATCGAACGCGCCCAGCTTCATAGCCTCTACCGCGGTGTCCACCGTGCCGTGTGCGGTCAAGACGATGACCTCGATCTCGGGCTGCTCGGCCTTCGCCTTGCGCAGCACGTCGACGCCGTTGAGCGCGCCGGGCATCCGCAGGTCCGTGATCATCACCTCGAATGCGCGCTCGTGCAGCTGCGCGAGCGCACCGAGTCCGTCACTGGCCGTCGCGGTGTCGTGTCCGTCGTCGGCGAGCGCGTCGGCGATGAACTCCCGTAGACCTTCTTCGTCGTCGACGATGAGAACGCTGGCCATTATCAGAACTCAGGACTCGGGATTCAGGATTCAGACGGCTCAGGAATCAGGATTCGCGTTTCGGTCTGCGCCAGCCGCACGTTCGGTCAATCCTCGATCTCCTCGTCAATCGTTGCGCGGCAGCTCGAGGCGGAAGACGGCGCCGCCGTCAGGGTGGTTGTACGCGGTGATCCGGCCGCCGTGCATCTCGGCGACGTGGCGCGCGACGGCGAGTCCGAGGCCGGTGCCGTTGGTCCGGGTAGTGAAGAACGGATCGAAGATGCGCATCTCGGAACCTGCGGGCAGGCCGGGGCCGGAATCGTGCACCTCGAACACGAGCCGGCCGTCCTCCTGGGCCACGCGCGCGCGCGCCGCTTTTGCTCGGGCACCTGTAGGCTGCGATGGCGGGGCGTGGTCGCCCGCGGCGGTCGCGACTCCGTGGGCGCCGTTCATCGACGCTTGACGCGCGTTCTCGAGCAGGTTGACGAGCGCCTGGCGCACGCGTGGCGCGTCGATCTTCCAGCGATCCGGCGCGGCCGAGACGTCCAGCTCGAAGGCGTCCTC
>JBOHRM010000595.1:0-7808 GCA_050732715.1 Longimicrobiales bacterium | reverse complement strand
CCCGGAACCCATACGCGGCATGACGGAACGGTTCAGAAACTACATCGGCGGTCGCTGGGTCGAGCCCGCGTCGGGCGAATACTTCGAGAACCGCAACCCGGCCGACACGAGTGACCTGATCGGCCTTTGGCCGCGCTCGTCAGTGGCCGATGTCGAGGCCGCGGTCGCATCGGCCGAGCGCGGCTTCGCGGCCTGGCGCGCCACGCCCGCACCGATCCGTGGCGACGTGATCCGTCGCACCGGCGATCTGCTCGCCGAACGGAAGGAAGAGATCGCACGCGTGATGACTCGCGAGATGGGCAAGATCCTCACCGAGACGCGCGGCGACGTGCAGGAAGGCATCGACACGGCGTACTACGCCGCGAGCGAAGGCCGCCGGCTGTTCGGCCACACGGTGCCCAGCGAGCTGCGCGACAAGTGGGCGATGACCTTCCGCCGTCCGATCGGCGTGTGCGGCCTCATCACGCCGTTCAACTTTCCGCTCGCGATCCCGACGTGGAAGGCGTTCCCCGCTCTCGTATGCGGAAACGCCGTGATCCTGAAGCCGGCCGAAGACGTCCCCCACACCTCGAGCCTGCTCGTCGAGATCCTACTCGAGGCCGGTCTCCCCACGGAGGCGATCCAGCTCGTGCACGGCGTCGGCGAGGAGGTCGGCGCAACGATCGTCGCGCATCCACGCGTGCCCGCCATCTCGTTCACCGGCTCGACCACGACCGGCGCCAGCATCGGCGAAGTCTGCGGGCGCATGCACAAACGGCTGTCGCTCGAGATGGGCGGCAAGAACGCCCAAATCGTCCTGGCCGATGCCGACCTCGACCTCGCGCTCGATGGCGCGCTCTGGGGCGCGTTCGGCACGACCGGGCAACGCTGCACGGCGACGAGCCGCCTGCTCGTCGAGGACTCGATTCACGACGCGTTCGTCGAACGGCTCATCGGCCGCGCTCGCGCGCTCCGCCTCGGCGACGGCGCCGCGCCGGACACGGACGTGGGCCCGCTCATCAACGAGCAGGCGTACGAGAAAGTCTGCGCATACATCGACATCGCCCGCGACGAAGGCGATGCAGTCCTGTGCGGCGGCCGCCGCGCCGCCGGCAACGGTCTCGACAACGGCTGGTTCTTCGAGCCGACCCTCCTCGCGGGCGTCCAACCCGGCAGCCGCCTGGCCTGCGAAGAAGTCTTCGGGCCCGTGCTCAGCGTCATCCGTGTGACCGACATCGAAGACGCGATCCGCGTCAACAACGAAGTCATCTACGGCCTGTCCAGCTCGATCTACACGCGCGATGTGCTCGCCACGTTCCGCGCGCTCGACGCGCTCGACACCGGCATCGTCTACGTCAACGCTCCGACCATCGGCGCCGAAGCGCACCTGCCGTTCGGCGGGCTCAAGCAGACCGGCAACGGTCACCGCGAGGGCGGCTGGGAGGTCTACGAGTTCTACTCGGAGACCAAGGTCGGTTACGTCGATTACTCTGGGAAGCTGCAGCGCGCGCAGATCGATACGTACGAGGTAGAAGCCTGCTGAATCGCGACTGCACAGACCGCGATTGACACGCGACGAAATTGGGTCATAGCATAAGCGCAGCCGCGAGGCGCGACATCCGGGGTCTCGGCGCGACGCACATCGCGGCGCGTGCGAACCGCGGGGAGGGCGCAAATCGACCGCTCGAGGAGGGAGCGGGCGGGCCCGCGGCGCCAGACGTACCGCTGTCGTTCGGTCGCTGGGCATGGGAATGGGCAAAGTCGTTTCTCATCGCTATCGCTTTCTTTCTCGTGATCCGCACGTTTCTCGTCGAGGCGTATCGCATCCCCACGAGCAGCATGGAGAACACGCTGCTCGCGGGTGATTTCTTGCTGGTCGACAAGGCCGCGTTCGGCAGCTTCGTGCCGTTCACCCGCGTGCGCGTCCCTGCCTACGACCGGCCAGCGCGTGGCGACGTCATCGTGTTCACGCCGCCGCACGATCCCCGGCGGAGCTATGTGAAGCGCCTGATCGCCGTGCCACACGACACCGTCGAGATGCGCGACAAGCGCGTCCGCGTGAACGGCGCTCCGCTCGACGAGCCGTACGTCCATACCACGGATCCACTGGACTCGAATTCGCCACACATGGTTTGGCAGTGCGCGTACCACGCCCGCACGGCCGCGGGGCCGTGCCGGCCGATGCGCGACAACTGGGGGCCGCTGGTCGTTCCCGCTCGCCAATACCTCGTCCTCGGTGACAACCGTGACAACTCGGAAGACTCACGCTATTGGGGTTTCGTCGGACGCGACGACATCCGGGGACGCCCCCTCTTCATCTACTACTCGTTCGATCCCTTTTCCCGGCGGCCACTACCATGGCTCACGCACATCCGCTGGGGAAGGATCGGCGAGGCCGTCCATTGATGATACGAGCCGGCGCCTGAGGCGTCGTGGGCGAAGCATGACACATTCGCGAGTCGATCGAAGGCCAGGAACCGGCAACCGAGTCGCAGCACCGGAGCGGCGTATGGGCTTCACCACCGATCGCAGGCGTGCGTTCGACGAGACGTCGCTCGACCAATACCTGAGGGACATCAGTACGTATCCGCTCCTCGACCGCGAGGAGGAGATCGCGCTCGCCGCGCGCATCAGAGAAGGGTGTACGGAGTCGCTCGACAAGCTCGTCCGGTCGAACCTGCGGTTCGTCGTGTCCGTCGCCAAACGGTACCAGAACCAGGGCGTCGCGCTCGGTGACCTCATCAACGAAGGCAACCTCGGCCTGATCCGCGCCGCCCACAAATTCGACGAGACCAAGGGCATCAAGTTCATCTCCTACGCGGTCTGGTGGATCCGCCAGGCGATCCTCCAGGCGCTCGCCGAGCAGAGCCGCATCGTGCGCGTGCCGATCAACCGCGCCGGCGCACTGCATCGCATCGGGAAACGCACGTCAACGCTGCTTCAGGAGCTCGGCCGCGAACCGACCACCGAGGAGCTCGCGCACGAGCTGGACCTGCCGCACGACGAGCTCGCCCGCACCCTCGCGATCTCGCAGGGACACCTCTCCCTCGACGCGCCGCTCTCGCCCGGCGAGGACAATCGGCTGATCGACTACCTGCCTGACCAACTATCGACCGGGCCCGATGAGGAGACCTACGAGCGCGCTCTCGCCAGCACCATCGAGGAAGCGCTCGCCACCCTCAAGGAGCGCGAGTCTCGCGTGCTCCGCCTGTACTTCGGCCTCGAGGACGGCAGGGAGCAGATGACGCTCGAGGAGATCGGCTCGCTGCTCGGCATTACGCGCGAACGCGTACGCCAGATCAAGGAGAAGGCGCTCCGGCGCCTGCGCCACGCCTCACGCGCCCGCCGCCTCGAAACGTTCGTCGGCAAGTAGGGGTTCGGTTCCCGGTTCCCGGTTCCCCGTTCCAGTTGAACCGGCAACCGGCAACCGGCCCGGTTGACATCGCCCCGCCATCGCCGGTATCCTTCTAAGCTGTCCTGTTTTGCGCCATGGAAGGACCAGGAATGAGGACCTACGCTCCGAAAGCGATAGACATCGAGCGACATTGGTGGCTGGTCGACGCCGAGAGTCAGGTGCTCGGCCGGCTCGCCAGCCAGATCGCTCAGTTGCTACGCGGCAAACACAAGCCGCAATACGCCTCGCACGTGGACACAGGTGACTACGTCGTCGTCGTAAACGCGGAGAAGGTACGGCTGACCGGCAACAAGCCCGAGCAGAAGACGTATTTCCGGCACACCGGCTACATCGGCGGAGGCAAGCACGTGCCGGTGCGCACGATGTTGGAGCGGTACCCGGAGCGGGTGATCGAGCTGGCGGTGAAGGGGATGCTGCCGAAGACGAATCTCGGGCGGCTGATGCGCAAGAAGCTGAAGGTCTATGCGGGTCCGGCGCACCCTCATGCGGCGCAGGGGCCCGTGGCGCGGCCGGCGCGGGGTGCACGGACCGGTTCGGAGGATTAGCGATGGCGACGACGCAATATCATGGGCTGGGCCGCCGCAAGTCGAGCGTGGCGCGTGTATGGTTGCGGCCGGGCGCGGGCGAGTGGTCGGTGAACGGCCGCGCACTGGTCGATTATTTTCCGCGCCATTCGCATCAGCACCACGCGCAGGAGCCGCTCGTGGCGTCAGAGATGCAAGGCCGCTTCGACATCAAGGTCAACGTAGTGGGCGGCGGCCAGACGGGTCAGGCGGGCGCCGTGCGGATGGCGCTCGCGCGCGCGCTCGTTCGTTATGACGACGAGCTTCGTGGCAAGCTGCGCGAGCGCGACCTCCTGACGCGGGATCCGCGCGAGGTCGAGCGCAAGAAGCCGGGGCGGCCGGGTGCACGCAAGCGGTTCCAGTTCTCGAAGCGCTGATCTGCGAACCGCGTGGGGAATTCAACCCTGAACGAAGAACGACGGGACGGAATGGTCGAGACGGAGGTCAAGGAGCTTCTCGAGGCTGGTGTCCACTTCGGACACCAGAGGAGCCGCTGGAACCCGAAGATGAAGCGGTACATCTTCGCGGCGCGCAACGGCATTCACATCATCGATCTGAAGAAGACGCTGAACGGCCTGGCAGAGGCGACGCAGGCGTTGCGCGAAGCGACGCTGCAAGGTGACCGGGTTCTGTTCGTGTGCACGAAACGGCAGCTGCGTTCGATCATCGAGCAGGAGGCGACGCGCTGTAGCGGGTTCTACGTGACCGAGCGGTGGCTGGGCGGCATGCTGACGAACTTCTCGACGATCAAGAAGCAGATTCGGCGTTTAAAAGAGCTCGAGCGGGGCATCGACGAAGGCAGCTACGAGTTCTACACCAAGAAGGAGCAGCTGCTGCTCGGTCGCGAGCGAGAGAAGCTGGACAAGTATCTCGGTGGTGTGAAGGACATGGCACGGTTGCCGGGCGCGATGTTCGTGGTCGACGCGAAGAAGGAGCTGATCGCGGTCCGCGAGGCGAACAAGCTCGGCATCCCGGTCATCGCGATCGCCGACACCAACGCGGACCCGGATATGATCGACTACCCGATCCCGGGCAACGATGACGCGATTCGTTCGGTCTCGCTGATCACGGCGGCCGTGGCGGACGCGATCGAGCAAGCGCGTCGCGAGCTGCCGCCGGAAGCGCGCCGCCGCGCCGAGGAGGTCGAGGCGGTTACATACTCGACGGAGGGCGGGCTCGCGCAGGAGGCGCCGGCGGAGGACCGGCAGCGGAAGCGCCGGCCGCGCCGCAGGCGCCGGCCGCGGCCTGAGGTGATCGCGAACCTGCGGACCGGCCCCGAAGAGGACACGGACGAAGGCTGACCACAGGGGGCGCTCCCGCGCAGCGCTCGGAGGCGCTGCAGCGCTGCAAGCTCTGCAGCCCTGCAGCGCTTTTTCTTACTCGGTTATCCGGTTCCCAGTTAGCCGGGTTCCCGGTTCTCGGTCAGCCGTTGGCCGGTTGCCGCTCGAACAAGATGAGCGGGGACCTGGTAACTGGGAACTGCATAACTGGGAACTGGATAACCGAACAACCGGAAAGGGACGCAATGGCGACGATGATCAGTGCCGGCCAAGTGAAGGAGCTCCGTGAGCGTACGGGCGCGGGGATGATGGAGTGTAAGCGCGCGCTCGAGGAGACGAACGGTGACGTGGAGGCCGCCATCGACGTGCTGCGGGTGCGCGGTGCGGCGAAGGCCGCGAAGCGGGCCGGCCGCGAGGCCACGGAAGGCGTGATCGGTCATTACGTCCACATGAACAGCCGGATCGGCGTGCTGGTCGAAGTTAATTGCGAGACGGACTTCGTGGCGCGGAACGAGGCGTTCGGGCAGCTCGCGCGCGAGCTCGCGATGCACGTTGCGGCCGCGAATCCGATCGCATTGACGCCGGAGGAGATTCCCGCCGAAGCGGTCGAGCGCGAGCGCGCCGTGTTCCTCGAGCAGGTGAAGAACGAGGGCAAGCCCGAGAAGATCTGGGATCGGATCGTCGACGGGAAGCTGAACAGCTTTTACAAGGACAACGCGCTGCTCGAGCAGCCGTTCGTCAAGGATCCGGCAAAGACGGTGAAGCAACGCGTAGAGGAGACGGCGGCGGCGATGGGTGAGAACATCGTCGTGCGGCGGTTCGTGCGCTATGAGCTGGGCGAGTAGGGGACGAAAATGATGAATGATGAATGATGAATGATGAATTTATTTCGCATTCATCATTCCGCATTCATCATTTTCCGCGCAACGCGACATGGGAGATCAACGAGCGACTATGGCGGATGGCGATTTGAAATATAGGCGCGCCGTGGTGAAGCTGAGCGGCGAAGCCCTGGCTGGAGAGGAGGGCTTCGGTATCTCGCCGCCGGTCGTGGATCGGCTGACCAACGAGATTCGGTCGTTGCACGAGATGGGCGTCTCGGTCGGGCTCGTGATCGGCGGAGGCAACATCGTGCGCGGCACGCAGGCCAGCCGGCAAGGCATGGACCGCGTGAGCGCGGACTACATGGGCATGCTCGCGACCGTGATCAACGCGCTCGCGCTCCAGGACCTGCTCGAGAAGAAGGGCGTCGAGACGCGCGTGTTGACCGCGATTCGGATGGAGGCGCTGGCGGAGCCGTATATCCGCCGGCGCGCACTGCGGCACCTCGAGAAGCGGCGCGTGGTGATCTTCGCGGGCGGCACCGGCAACCCGTACTTCTCGACGGACACGGCGGCCGTCCTGCGTGCAATCGAGATCCACGCGGACGTGCTGATCAAGGCGACGAAGGTGAAGGGCGTCTATTCGGCGGACCCGGAGCAGGACCCATCGGCCGAGTTCATCCCGCGGCTGTCGTACCAGGACGTGCTGACGCGCGAGCTGCGCGTGATGGACGCGGCAGCCGTATCGCTCTGCAAGGAGAACGGCCTGCCGATCATCGTGCTCGACATCAGCGAGTCGGGCGCGGTCGCCGCGGCGCTGAAAGGTGAGGTGCTGGGCACGCTGGTCAGCTGATCGACGCCGGCTTACCTTGTCGCGCGAATTCGCGCGATCGCGATGAGGTGAAAGCTCGAACGGCGGAGGCGACATGTTGACGCGGCGCGATGCGCAATCTCAGATGGAAAAGGCGGTCGATGCCATGCGGCGCGACTTTGCGGCGGTCCGCACGGGCAAGGCGTCGCCGGCGCTGCTCGACACGGTGCGCGCGGACGCGTACGGGTCGAAGATGCCACTCAACCAGCTTGCGACCGTCAGCGTGCCCGAGCCTCGGCTTTTGGTGGTCCAGCCGTGGGACAAGAGTCTACTGCCGGTCGTCGAGAAGGCGATCCGTTCTTCCGAGCTCGGACTCAACCCGGCGAACGATGGCAACGTGATCCGGGTGCCCGTACCCCCGCTGAACGAGGAGCGCCGTCGCGAGATGGTTCGACTGCTGCATCGCATCGCGGAGGAGGGCCGCGTCGCCGTGCGTCACGCTCGCCAGGAGGCGAACAAGTCGATCAAGGCGCGCGAGCAATCCCACGAGATCGGCGCGGATGACGCACGCCGTGAGCTCGATGAGGTCCAAAAGCTGACGGACGAGTACATTGGCAGGATCGACGAGCTCCTCGCCGCGAAGGAGCAGGAGGTCCTCGAGGTTTGATTGATGGTTCCGGGTTCCGGGTTCCGGGTTCCGAGTTTGCGGATCCCGAGTTGCGAGTCTGGCTGACGGACCACCGGGAACCTGCAACGCGGATCTAGAACCGCCTAGCCCGGGGGTGGCGGGGCAACCCGGAACTCGGAACCCGGAACCCGGAACCCGAACGCAGTGAGCTCTGAGTTGGAGAACGACGCCGGGCCATCGGAACTGCTGCAACGGATAACGCTCGACGGCCGGATGCCACGGCACGTGGCGGTGATCATGGACGGCAACGG
>JBOHRM010000594.1:0-1664 GCA_050732715.1 Longimicrobiales bacterium | reverse complement strand
GCCGGGCGCTCGCGACATTGCGCCTTGCGCTCGCCGACCTGCTCGATCCTGCGGAGCGGTAGCACGCTTTCAGAAATTCCGGCGACCATCTCTGCTCCCGCTCCTCCGTTCGGCATGAGAGGCTGGGGTGAGGGGGTGTGCTGCCGCCGCGCCCTCACCGGCGCTTCGCCGGCGGACGCTCCCGTCGGGGGAGCTACTCCTTGCCGTTCCGATAAGGATCCTGACGCGCTGGCGCCGGATGGTATGAAGCGACCTTCGTGTGCGTGGATTGGGTAGGGCATCCGATTCGTTCAAGACTCGCGACCAGGATTCAGGAGGCGTGTGACCATGGATGATCGTGTCCGGCGCGAGCTGCGCATGTTGAAAGCCTACGCAGTGATCATGACCGTGCTCTTCGGCGCCTTCATGGTTGCGGCGTTCCGGCAGGCCGAGCAGAAGCAGCAGTTCGGCGAGATCGACGTCGAGCGGATCAACGTGATCGAGCCGGACGGCAAGCTGCGGATGGTGATCTCGAATCGCGAGCGCTCGATCGGGCCGATTTACAAAGGCCGGCCGTTCGGCTACGAGGGCGGTACGCGGCCCGGCATCATCTTCTTCAACGACGAGGGCACGGAGAACGGCGGCCTGACGTTCCATGGTCATCAGCGGCCGGACGGGACGTTCGAGGCGGGCCATCATCTCTCGTTCGATCAGTTCAACCAGGATCAGATCGTGGTGCTCAACTACACGGACGACAACGGCCAGCGGAACATGGGTCTCACGATCTCGGACCGTGCGGACGTGGACATCTACGACCTCGTCGCCGAGCGCGATTCGATCATGCAGATGCCGGAAAGTCCCGAGCGGGTGCAGGCGCTGGAACGGTGGGCCGCGCCGCGTGATGGCGTGCCGCTCGCCGCCCGGCGCGTCTACGTCGGCCGCGATCGGAGCAAGGCCGCGGTCGTCGATCTCGCCGATCCGATGGGCAACACGCGCATCCGCATGCGCGTCGACTCGCTCGGCACGCCCAGCCTCGAGTTCCTGGACGCGGAGGGCCGCGTCACCGCCAGGCTGCCCGAGCCCGGCGGCGCATAACGGTGATTGTCGCGTGTCCATTATGTCCAAAAACTAGCCGGAACGTACCCGTGACGGATGATCTGATCGAGCGGGCGCTGCGAGGCGAGGCGAGTGAAGCCGAGCTGGCCGAGCTGGTCGGATGGCGGCGGGCTTCGCCCGAGCACGAGCAGCACTATCGGCGCACCGAACGGCTGATCGCCGCCGCTCGCACGCTCCGGGCCGATCCAGTGGCGCCGCGCCCGAGCGCCGCCTTGATCATCGCCGGAAGTGCCGCGGGTGGAATGGCCGCGCGCGCACTCGTGGTCGCCCGTCGTTCGCGGCTCGAGCGCGCGGCACCGTGGGCAGTCGCCGCCGCGGCTGTCCTGGTCGCCGTGCTGAACCTCGGCGATCGGGGAAGCCCGCCGGCCGGTGCGCCGGCCGAGGTCGTCACTGGCTCGACGGAGCTGGCGACCGTGAAGCTCGGCGATGGCACGGTCATCCGGCTCGCGCCGTCGAGTCGGCTGCAGTTCGCTGGCACCGCCTCGCCCGGTGAGGACGGCGGGCGCGAGGTCACGCTCGACGGCCGCGCGTTCTTCGTGGTCGCAAAGCAGCCGGCAGAGCGGCCGTTC
>JBOHRM010000593.1:0-4334 GCA_050732715.1 Longimicrobiales bacterium | reverse complement strand
GGTGTTGACACGTTACTTCGGAATCGGACCACTAGAACCCGGGGGAGGGCGGGGAACTCGCAACTCGCAACTCGGAACTCGCCAACCCCCGCGCCGCCAGGCGCGGGAAGATGCTGGTCGCGCGGGAGCGGGGTCGCTATACTCGTGGTATTCTCGCCCACCCCGGAATGGAGGCGCCGATGCCCGTTCATGAGCCTGACATCGCGGAAGCGAACCGCTTGTACTGGGAGACGGACGACTCCGTGGCGAGTATTGCGAATCGCCTGGACGTCTCGAGACGTGCGTTGTACGAAGCCGTCCAGCCGATCTCGTGCGGTGCGACGTGCGAGTCGTGCGGCGGCGATCTCGCGTTCGAGAACCGATCCGCGCGCAAGCACGGCGTCGCGGTATGCCCGGTGTGCGGCGCCGATGCGGAAGCCGGCGCGATCGCTGCCGCTGGCGCGCCCGCGTCACGGCGTCCGGCCGGGCCCGGTCCCGTGCTCGACGTCGTTCGCGACGATCAACGGATCGACGCGATCCTCGATTTACGCGACCCGGGGCTTCGGCATCGCGCCGTCGTGCTCGGCAGCGTCGCGATCGCCGGCGTCGCCGTCGGCACGATGGCCGCCATCTTCGCCATGCGCAGGGACGAGTGATCGATTTCGGTTCCCGGTTCCCCGTTCCGAGTTCGCGAGAGCAGCAGGCTGACGCCGCACAGCCGGGAACCGCACAACCATGAACCGGGAACCGGGAACTGCATAACTGGACAACCGACTTGGGGGCATACTGTCCGGCGATGAGCTCCCCGCACTCCGGACGCCCGTTCCGGGGCCTTCGTCTCGCCGGCTGGCACTCAGGCTGGCCGAGGTCGAATCGCGCAATGTGACCTGCCTATCCGGGCAGGGTCCGATCTTCTGGACCGAAGCGCGCGGCGCGAACGTCCGCGACGCGGATGGCAACGTGTTCGTCGACCTCACCGCGGGCTTCGGCGTCGCCAGCGCCGGACACGGCGACCCTCGCGTGCGCGCCGCGCTCACCGACCAGGCCGGCCGCCTCATGCACGGCCTCGGCGACGTGCAGCCCGCGGAGATCAAGGTCAGGCTCCTCGAGAAGCTCGCTGAGCTGGCACCCGGCGATCTCGGCGTCACCGTGCTCGCCAGCTCGGGCGCGGAGGCCGTCGAGGCCGCGCTCAAGACCGCGCTGCTCCAGACCGGCCGCCCCGGCGTTCTCGCCTTCGAGGGCTCGTACCACGGGCTGACCTACGGCGCGCTCGCCGTGACATGGCCCGCGCGGTTCCGTGAGCCGTTCCGCGCACAGCTCTACGACGGTGTCCAGTTCGCGCCGTTCGCCGCGACGCCCGGCTCGGCTGCCACATCGCTCGATGCGGCGGCCCGCATCATCGACGAGGCCGAATCGGGCCCGGCGCCGATCGGCGCGGTCATCGTCGAGCCCGTCCAGGGCCGCGGCGGGCTCGTCGTCCCCGATGACGGCTTCCTCGAAGGCTTGCGCGCGTTGTGCGACGGTCGATCCCGGGTCCTCATATTCGACGAGATATATACCGGCTTCGGCCGGACCGGCCGCTGGTTCGCGTGTGAACATTGGGCCGTCGTGCCGGACATGATCACGCTGGGCAAGGCATTGTCGGGCAGCCTGCCGCTGAGCGGCGCGATCGGCACGGCGCAGCTCATGATGGCCTGGCCGGTGTCTTCCGGCGAAGCGCTGCACACGAGCACGTTCCTCGGCAACCCGCTCGCGTGCGCGGCGGCGCTCGCGCAGATCTCGGCGATCGAGCAGGACCGCCTGCTCGATCGCGCGGTCGCGATCGGCGCGCGCGTCCGCGAGCGTGCCGAGGCGTGGGTGGCCCGCTTTGACTGCGCGCGCGCGACCACCGGCCTCGGCGGGATGCAAGGTGTTGTGTTGACAGATGTTGCGGCGACGGAGGTGTGCGCCGCGGCGCTCGAGAACGGCGTGATCGTGCTCGCGGAAGGGCCGGCGCTCGATGTGCTCGCGATCACGCCGCCGTTGGCGATCACCGACGCACAGCTCGATTACGCGCTCGGCGTGATCGAGGCCGCGCTCGCGCGGGCCAGCTGAGGGACCGAAGAACCAATGGCGGCCTCGGCGGATTCGGGTCCAGATCGGGTCATTGCCTTTTCCTGCCGATAGCGGCAGCTTGGAGAACGTCTGTGGCGGAGATCAGGGTGCTGCTGACCGGTGCGACCGGCTTCGTCGGGTCGCACACCGCTGAGGCTCTGGCGCGGCGACAGATCGTTGTCCGGGCGCTGGTCCGCCGAACGAGCGTGACCGACACGCTCGAGAGGCTCGGCGTCGAGCGCGTCGAGGGTAACCTCAACGATCGCGCGGCGCTCGATCGCGCCGTCCGCAACGCCGACGTCGTGGTGCACTTGGCCGCGCTGACGAAGGCGCGGTCCGTGGCGGAGTATGACCGCGTGAACGCGGCGGGGACGTCGACACTGGTGGGCGCGCTGCTCGATGCCGAGCCGCGGCCGCGCCGGCTCGTGGTGCTCAGCTCGCTCGCCGCGGCCGGGCCAAACGCCGCCGGCGGCGTCGGACCGGATGACACACCGTTGCCGATCACGGCGTATGGACGTAGTAAGCTCGCGGGAGAACGCGCTGCTCTCGCCGCCTCCCGCGAGATCGAGGTCGTGGTGTTGCGCGCACCGGCCGTGTACGGCCCGAGCGATCGCGATCTCTATCGTTTTTTTCGTCTTGCCGCACGTGGCATAATGCCGGTGCCGGCCGGCCCCGCACGGCGGCTCCAGCTGATTCACGTCGAGGATCTCGCAGAGGCGCTGGTTCTGGCCGTAACGGCCGAAAGGGCGGAGGGCATCATGCATGCGGCCGAATCGACGGCCTACACCTGGGAGATGGTCGGAGGGCTGGTCGCGGCGGCGGTCGGTCGCAGTGCGCGTTTCGTGCGGCTGCCGGCCGCGGTGTTCACGGCCGCGGCGACGCTCAGCGAGGCCGCCAGCACGGCGGCGGGTCGCAGCACGATCTTCAACCGGGACAAGGCTCGCGAGCTGCTTGCGCCGGGCTGGCTGTGTGAGACGGACACCGCGCGGCGCGTTCTCGGTTTCGATGCGCGCATCCCGCTCGCGGAGGGCCTGCGCGCGACGGCGCAGTGGTATCGAGCCGAGGGTTGGCTCTAGCGGATCAACTAGAGGGCCGCCCGCCGCTCCAACGCAACGGAGAAGGAATGAGTCTGTTCGCCAAGTGCTACCGGTTTACGAAGGCCCGCGAGCTGCAGGCGGCCGGTTTATACCCATACTTCAAGCCGATTCAGGCATCGTTCGACACCGAGGTGATCATCAACGGTGAGCGGAAGATCATGGTCGGCTCGAACAACTACCTCGGGCTGACGCACCATCCGAAGGTGATCGCTGCGGCCCAGGCCGCGATGCGTCAGTACGGCAGCGGCTGCACGGGCAGCCGGTTCCTGAACGGTACGCTCGACATGCACGAGCAGCTCGAGGAGCGGCTCGCCCGCTTTCTGAAGCAGGACGCGGCGCTCGTGTTCAGCACCGGCTTCCAGACGAATCTCGGCGTCATCGCCGGCTTGGTCGGCCGCGATGACCACCTGTTCTCGGACAAGCTGAACCACGCGAGCATCATCGACGGCGCGCGTCTGGCGTTCGGCACCGTCCACCGTTACCCGCACGGTGACCTGCGCTCGCTCGAGCGCGAGCTCGCGCGAACGCCCGCGGAGGCCGGCAAGCTCATCGTCACCGACGGCATCTTCTCGATGGAAGGCACGATCGTCGATCTCCCCGGCATCATGGCGCTCGCCGAGTTCTACGGCGCTGAGGTGCTGGTCGATGATGCGCACGCGTTCGGCGTGCTCGGCGAGTTCGGCGGCGGCACCGCGCAGCACTTCCACATGGAGGATCGCATCTCGCTGATCATGGCGACGTTCTCGAAGTCGCTCGCCTCGATCGGCGGCGTCGTCGCCGGCCCGGAGGATGTGATTCACTACCTCAAGCATCATGCGCGGCCGCTGATCTTCTCGGCGAGCACGCCGCCCGCCGCCGTGGCCGCCGTGCTCGCCGCGCTCGACGTCATCGAGGACGAGCCCGAGCGCCGCGAACAGCTCTGGCGCAACACGTACCGCATGCAGGAAGGGCTGCGCGGCCTCGGCTACGACATCGGCGCGAGCGAGACGCCGATCGTACCGGTCCAGGTCGGCGACTTCGAGCGAATGCTCGAGTTCTGGAAGGTCATGTTCGACGCCGGCGTGTTCACGAACCCCGTCACGCCGCCCGCGGTGCCCGACAACTCGTGCCGCCTGCGCATCTCGCTGATGGCGACGCACACCGATGATCACATCGACTTCGTCC
>JBOHRM010000592.1:0-2218 GCA_050732715.1 Longimicrobiales bacterium | reverse complement strand
GCGCCGGCCGTGGGCAGGCCGGTCGAGATCAGCCAGGCCCGACCGCAGATGTGGTCCCACGCGAGGACCCAGTCATAGAGGCCGATGCACAGGTCCGGCAACACGAGGTCATCCCAGCGCGGCGGCGCAACGCGCTCGAGCGCGTGCAGCAGGTCATATGCGAGGTAGCCGGCGGCACCGCCTTGGAACGGTGGCAGCCCTGGGACCGGCTCGCTCTCAAGACGGTAGCGCGCGAGCGCGGCACGCAGCGCGTCGAAGGGGTCCACTCCCACGATCTTGCGCGTGCGGCCGCCCGGTCGAGAGACCTCGATCTCCGTGCCCTTGCCGCGCAACACGCGGAACGGGTCCGCCATCAGGAACGAATGACGGCCCAGCCGCTCCGACACGGACACGCTCTCGAGAAGCAGGCAGTACGGCAGATCGAGGAACCGCGTGCACGCTTCGGCCGGCGCCGGCGCGGGCACGAGCTCGTGAACCATCGGCTCGATGCGCTCGAGCGTGCGCCCGCCCGGCCAGTCCGCGGCCGGTACGTTGACGCGCGCAGGCGGAGAATATTCCCTCTCCCCCTCGAGGCGGAGAGGGTCAGGGTGAGGGGGTCCGGCTCGACTCATTGGCCTCGCCGCCGAGCGGCCGCGTGGCGCCGGTCCGCACGTTCGCGCGCCGCCTCGAGCCGGTCCGCGCGGTTCGCCTGCGTTCCGGCCACACCATCGTCCGGCGGCGTCAAATACCCCCACGCCAGCGGCGCCTCCTGGTTGTACGTCTTGCCCAACGCCACGGCGAGCTCCGCTTTGCTCAGCTCCTTGCCGAGGTAGAACGCGTGGGTCGGCTCGTGCACGTCGAGCGCGGCGAAAACGTCACCCGCGCGCGTGCCCGTTACGAACCGCTCCGCGTTGAAGACGTAGATGCGTTCGCGGTCCGTGAAGATGCGGTAGTTCGGGTCCGTGATCTGCGCTTGCAATCCGCGCAGTTGTTCTTCGCTGTAAGCGATGACCTCCTGATCCTTCACCGTGACGAGACGCGGGTCCACGTGTTTCGGCAGCGTCTTGTGCGTGAGCGCGTAGTGCATGAGCCGGCGTGCGATGTCCGCCTCGCGCACCGCGCCGCGCGCCCACTCGGCGTCCTCGGTCGCCAGGACGTGACGGATGCCGAGCTCCTCGCAGTAGCCGATCAGCAGCGCGGTCGTACCGGTCGTATCCGCGTCCGTCAGCTCAGTGATGTTCGCGATGCCCATCAACATCTCGGCGTCGGCGTGGCGGCGTCTCACCTCGTGATAGCGGTGCAGCGACTCGGCGAACCCGAACCCGATCGGGTCGAGGATCGGATCGGCGATGTAGCGGACGCCCCAGCGCTCGAGCACATCGATGTTGTGGTACAGTGTGTCGAGTCCCGCACCGAAGTCCGGGATCACGACGACCGTGCCATCGAGCTCGCGCGCCAGCTCGAGGTTCGTCCCGTTCACGCTCAGCACCAGCTCGGCACCCGCCGCCACCGCGGTCCGGATCTCGTCCCTGTCGAAGCTGTCGATGCTGACGCGAAACCCTTCCGCGCGCAGGCTACGAACGACGGCATCGAGGTGCGGAAACGGCTGGCCGGGCGAGCAGCCGACGTCGATGATGTCTGCGCCGCTCGATGCGTAGTACGCCGCGCGGCGAACGATGTCGTCCACGCCGAGCGACGGTGCGTTGTGGATCTCGGCGAGCAGCGCGATGTCGTGCGCACCGTACTCTCGGCGCACGGACGCGAGACCGAAGTACTCGGGGATCTCGCTCACATCCTTCGGCCCTTTCTCGACCGGGATGCCGAAGTGCGTTTCCAGAACCGAGACATCGCCCTGGATGCGGCCGGGCAGGAGGATCAGGTCCGTACCGTCCGGCGGCTCGAGGAAACGCGCGATCCACTCGGGCGTCATCAGCGCGGCCACCGTGATCTTCATGACTTCGACGTCGCATGCGAAGTCCGGCCGTGCGCGCGCCAGCGTGTCGTGCAGCAGCGGCGCCGCGAGCTTGCCCGTGACGAAGAGGACGCGCTTCAACCGGCCTTGCCGCCGAACACGAACTTGTTCGGCGTACCCTCGAGCGCCTGGCCTTCCGTGGGCCGCCACAGCACGGTCTCCTCGATGCGCTTCGCGAGCTCGAAGTCCTTGTCCGTGATGCCGCCGGCGTGGTGCGTCTTCAGCTTCACCCAGACCTTCGCCCACGTCACCGTCAGGTCGGGGTGG
>JBOHRM010000591.1:0-6357 GCA_050732715.1 Longimicrobiales bacterium | reverse complement strand
CTGCATCGGGAATCCAGGCGCACGTGCACGTGTGGTCCCACTAAGTATCGTCGCAGGGAGGGCACCACGGCTCACCGCAGGAGCACGTGTTGTCCTTAGGATCACATCCCGATCCGCAGCACACGTTAGGTTTGGTTGTGCAGTCGAAACAGAGCGCGCTCTCGACGGCGAGTTCGACGCCAGAGCCAGAAACGCTGAGTGGCAGCAACGCGATCGCGACGGAGACTGCACCCCACCCCAGCCACTTGGACATGATCCTAATCATGTTTCCCCCTTGCGGTTGCAGGAAGCATTCCGGACCGACCGCGGCATTGAGCTTCAGGCGTCCTGCATGAATAACCCGCGAACCTTGGCCGCCCCCCACGTCCAGTTTTGAGGACGGATCGATCAGGCGAGGCGCCGAACCCGGTGCTCTGCCATTGCCTTTAGCAATCGTCGTGCGCGGTCTACCTGCTTCTCGACGGCGTTACGCGTGATCTGAAGCCGATCGGCAACTTCGCCTTGGGTCAGCCCCTCGTACACGATCAACTCCATGATCTGACGGCATCGGGTTGGCAAGCGCATAAGGAGCTGGCCTAGCATTCGGTGTTGCTCGTCGCGCTCGATTCGCTCCTGTGGTCCCGGATCGTGATTGAGTGACGCGGTAGCAAGCGCACGAACGAGCCTGGTCGATCGGTGCTGCCTGCTGAGGAGATGCAGCGCTTCGTTTCGCGCGGCCGTCATGAAGTAGCCCTTGCTCGGGTCTCTCGGTTTGCGAGAACGAGCGAGCCGTGCGAAGACTTCCCCAACAACGTCCTCGGCGGCGTCCGGTTCACGGAGAATCGCGAGCGCAACGCCTCGGACCATTCCTGCATGCACCGTGAACAGGCGCAGGAGGTCTTCGTCACGGAGCCCGCCCCTGCGATCGTTGTCTTGCGGCCGCATGCGTCCTCCTCGGGAGTAAAGTCGCTTCGTGCCCGCGCAGGCCGCGCAGAGACCGAGAACGCAGGTGGTGAAAACCGTCGAGTCGGAGACGAGGGAGGGGTGGCAAGCAGAAGGCTTGCACACGGCGCAGCGGAACGTCGCATCACCCGCTGGGGCGTCAGCCGCGTCGGCGCTACCGCTGGTATTCCGTGCGGGTTGGAACGGGCCGCTGCCGATCACCAAACTTGATACCATCGTCCGCGTCACCCGACGACGGTTCTTCAGGGGGCGCGTCGAAGCGGACCCACGTAATGGCCACGCCCTCGACCGATCTGCTGTACGTACGGAGAACTCCCGAGCTTCACCCGCTTCGTGCTGCGGCGGTAGACCGCGCGCAACTCGCCGCTGAGCAACCGGGCATGACAGCCTGTCGTCATCCATCCGATCGTTCTTGTTGCCGCGGCGCTCGCCACGGCGGGCGCACACAGTGACAACGACGGGCACCAGCAGATCATGCAGCTCTGCCCCCTGCATCGACTTGCTCAAAGACGACGTGGGCGAGGCCGCGCATGCCGAAGAAGAACTCGACGCGCCCGTCGCCTCGTGGACAAGACACTCGACGAGCCTGTCCCCCGTTCCCGAACGGTCGCGACCGTGGCACTTGGTGCCCGTTCAGCGCGACAAAAGTGCTCGCCCCCTCATGAGAGCGGTTTCCTGGCGAACTCCATGCAGTCTCAATAACTCAAATGGCAGCGCCAAGGAGCGTGCTCTCAACATGCGTCAGACCGTGAACCGTCGCGAGGCCGCAAGTTTATCACGCGGGAAGACACCCGGTCGATCGAATTATACGATATGCGCTCGAATCCAGGCAATGCTAGTGACTTCCCGCGTTGGCGATTCCCTTGCCAGGCAGGCCGGTTGGCGTGGATTCCTGATGCAAGGTTCGCGTGGTACCATCGTCTTGCTCAGACGGATGTTCACAAATCGGTCAAGTTGGGACGTTGTTCGGAGGTAAGGTACAAGACGTTCTGTGCTTCGCCGACGGAACGTGTCGTCACGGAGCGTCCATGATCGGACACGCATCCTTGGCTGATGGCGGTGTTGGCTGTGTTCGCACGTCCCGATAAAGGCCTGAGATGCAACGCAGTGTATGGCTGCGTAGAACGCCCTATTGGTAAATCGGGCGAGGCGCATGCCCGAATGTGCGCGATGCATCGTAACGAACACTCCGGTGGCAGAGGAACCTCCTTGGTATGATATGATATGATATGATATGATGTTGCTCTCTACGGCTAGAATGCCGGGTCGGCTTCTTATGTCGCGCGGGTCCAATCAATGCAGATCGTCGAGCACGTGCCTTGCACCGCCGCGCTTTCCAGGCAGTCACGGCAGCCGTGCGTATGCCGGCCTGTGGGCGCGGCCAGCCAGGTGCTGCATCGAAGGAGCTCCCGAGAAGGAGGGGACGGGATGAAGGATCGTGAGGACGAGGTTCGCCGTGAACGTCGAGTGACGGATCGTCGCGTGGGCGAACGCAGGGTCGAAGGTCGCCGCGCGACCGACACCAGGACGACGGGCGAGCCGCCGCCCCGCAAGAAGAAGCGGCGGCTGGACCCGCGGAAGCTGGACAAGAGGCTGGCCGCGGGCGCGGCGGGTGCCGTGGCCGGCTCGATCGCTGTGGTGGCCGGCGCAACGGGAGATGCTCAGCCCGCGAAGCAGGCCGAAGGCCCGCCGACCGATCGCCCAGTCAAGGAACATGCGGCCAAGGTCGCCGACTGGGACCTCACGGTCACCGATCACGACCGCGTCGACTTCTTCACCGAATTCCTGATGGGCGAGAAGCACGACGACACGCACCTCTGGCTCGAGCGCGTCGGCAAGTACGGTCCGATGATCCGCAAGGAGCTCGCCGCCCGCGACATGCCCCAGGATCTGATGTACCTGACCATGATCGAGAGCGGCTTCGATCCGAACGCGTACTCACACGCGCACGCGGCCGGGCTGTGGCAGTTCATCGAGGAGACCGGGGAGCGGTACGGGCTCGAGGTCTCGGAGTACGTCGACGAGCGCCGCGACCCGGTGAAATCGACGGGCGCCGCGCTCACCTACCTCAGCGACATGCACGACCGCTTCGGCAGCTGGTACCTCGCCGCGGCTGGCTACAATACGGGCGAAGGCCGCGTCGGCCGACTCATGCGCGAGATCACCGGCACCGAACGTGGCACGGACGAGCAGTATTGGACGATCTGGGACCGGCTGCCACGCGAGACGCGCGACTACGTGCCGCTCATGCTCGCGGCAGGGCACATAGGCAAGGAGCCCGAAAAGTACGGATTCGACAGCCTGCAGCTCCAGGAGCCGTTCGAGTTCGAAGAGGTCATCGTGCCAGGAGGGACCAAGCTCGAGGACGTCGCCCAAGCCGCGGGCGCCGATGTCGACGCGGTCCGCGATCTCAACCCTCACCTCGTGAAGGACATGACGCCGCCGGACCGGACCATGCCCGTGCGCGTGCCGGTGGGCAGCGCGGAAACCGCGGTGAACAACCTGGCGATGAACGCGGAGGTTGGCGAGACCTACCGCGCGGATTGACGCCGAACCACCGCGGGCGGGGGGAGGAACGTGCGTGTCTCATGGACGCCCCCTCCCCCCGGCCGCGGCGCGGTCAGTTCGCGGTGACTTCGTCTCTGGGGCCGCGCACCCAGGCCAGGCCGATGCCCCACGCCGGACGGTCCACCACCGTGCCCGCCAGACGCAGCAGGAGATTGCGGCCGATCCCGAGATCGGCGCCGACGTCGATCGATAACCCGGTGTCTCCCTCGGTCTCACCCTCGAAGTCCACATCGATGCCGATCCGAGGATACACGTACGGGTACAGCGTGAGTCCCTTCGTGAGCGGGAGGCCAACGCCCGCACTGATGCCGATCGGCACTCGCACCTCCGTCACATCGTCGCCGAACGTGCCGCCGAGACCCACGGCCCACGCCAGGTCGACCCGATCGCCTTCACTCGTAGACATCAACATCCCGTACGCATCGAACCCGACCACGGCAGCCGAGCCACGGTCTCCATCGAAATCGTCGATGTCGAGGACTTCGATCAGCTCGTCGAGGTCATCGACGCCCTCGAGGTCATTCTGGAGGTTCTGCAGATCCTCGAGGTCGTCGATCGTGATGATGATGTCGTCGCGGTCGCGATCGTCCAGCTTGAGGTAGCCCGCGCGAAACCCGAGGTTCACCGTATTCTCGATCACCCGAGGCTGCCGGAAGTAGCCGACCAACCCCCAGTCGGTGTCCTCCGGCACGACCAAGGAGAGACCCAGCTCCTTCAAAGACCGAGGCGCGAGGAAGCTCGGCGTGTCCCACGCCTGCGCGGCCAACGGCTCGGCCGCGGGCGCGAGAAGACCCGCCGAAAGGGTCAGTATGAGAGCCCGTCTGATCATATTCACCAACTCCTCCTGCTAACGTCGTAACCGACCGTCACGACCGGTGAGGTTGCAACTTGGAGGCCAACTCACCTCTAGGTTTACGGAATCCATCGCAGACGCCCACCGCGGAATCGATGGCCGGCGCTGCTCCGCTTCCACCCTGTGCCGTGCACGTTCGGTCCGCCGATCGTGGCTCGTCTCTCACCGCTTGACTGCGGACCCGCCCGTCGCGAGATTTAGACCAGTCGGTCCAACTTGGTAGTTTGGTCATGCGGTCGCAGACGCGAGCGAAGGAGTGAGATGCCGAGACCCCGGTTCATGCGACTGGAAGCCGAGCGGCGCGCGGAGTGGCTGGAGGCGGCGGCTGAGGAATTTGCTGCGCGCGGTTATGACCAGGCGTCGCTGAACGGGATTCTGGAGCGGCTGGGTCTGAGCAAGGGCCAGTTCTACTACTACTTCGATGACAAGGCGGACCTTTTCGGGGCGGTGTTCGACTGGACGCTCCAGCGGGTGATTCCGCCGGACCTGGTTTCGACGATCGAGGGGTTGGGCCGAGAGGAGTTCTGGCCGTATTTCGAGCGGTTGGCGGAGGAGTCGCGCACGCTGCTGCGGGCGATGCCGTGGTACATGGGTCTGATGCGGCATATGTACCATCCGCCGTCGGACGCGTCGGCGCGGCGTGTGGTGGATGGGGCGTGGGAGCTGGGGCGCGGGCTGCAGCTCGCGCTGGTGCGGCGGGGGCAGGCGCTGGGCTTGGTTCGGAGTGATTTACCGGACGAGCTGTTGTTCGTGATGATCACGGCGCTCACGACGGCGCGGGATCATTGGTTCCTGGATCACTGGGACGATTTGCCGCCGGAGGAGCGGTACGAGCTGCCGGGTCGGCTGATGGGGTTGTTCCGGCGTGCGTTCGAGCCGCCGCCGTCGTCGGGCTCGGAGGGGGTTGGATGAGCGTGCTGTCTGCGCCGCCGGCCGTCCCTCCTCCCGGTGGTTTGGATCGGGGCGGCGGGAATGGTGGTGGATCTCCGGTTGGGTCTTTGCCGGTCTTCGAGGTCCGGGGTTTGGCGAAGGTTTATCGGATGGGCGAGGTCGAGGTTCCGGCGCTGCGAGAGGTGGACCTGCGGCTGGACGAGCGCGAGTTCGTGGTGCTGCTCGGTCCGTCGGGCTCGGGCAAGTCGACGTTGCTGAACATTCTGGGTGGTCTCGATGTGCCGACGAGCGGCCGTGCGTGGTATCGCGATCGCGAGTTGACGGCGGCGGGCGAAGCGGAGCTGACGGCGTATCGGCGTCATCACGTGGGCTTCGTGTTTCAGTTCTACAATCTGATTCCGAGTCTGACGGCTCGAGAGAATGTCGCGCTGGTGACGGAGATCGTCGATCATCCGCTCGAGCCGGAAGAGGCGCTGGCGTTGGTTGGACTGAGCGGCCGGCTCGACCATTTTCCGTCGCAGCTGTCGGGCGGCGAGCAGCAGCGGGTGGCGATTGCGCGTGCGATCGCGAAGCGGCCTGCCGCGCTGTTGTGTGATGAGCCGACCGGCGCGCTGGACGTCTCGACGGGTGTCGTAGTGCTCGATGCGCTCGAGCGAGCGAACGCGGAGCTGGGCACGACGACGATCGTGATCACGCACAATGCGTCGATTGCGGGGATGGCGGACACGGTCGTGCGGCTGGCGGACGGCCGTATCGCGTCGGTCGAGCGAAACGCGCGGAAGCTGGGGCCGCGCGATCTTTCCTGGTAGGTGGGGATGCGCATTTCGGCGCTCGATCGGAAGCTGATCCGCGACGTCGTGGCGATGAAGGGGCAGGCGCTGGCGATCGCGGCGGTCATCGCGGCGGGGATGGCGATGTTTGTGACGCTGCTGTCGAATTTCGAATCGCTGCGGCGGACGCAGGGTGCGTACTACGAGCGGCAGCGGTTCGCGGACGTGTTCGTGTCGCTGAAGCGGGCGCCGCAGTCGCTCGCCGAGCGAATCGAGGCGGTCCCGGGTGTCGCGCGCATCGAGACGCGTGTGGTCGCGAACGTCGTGTTGGAC
>JBOHRM010000590.1:0-9524 GCA_050732715.1 Longimicrobiales bacterium | reverse complement strand
GCCACCGTCGTACGCACGGGTGGGCTGCTGCCGAAGCGGCCGCGATAGGCCTCGTTCATCGCACGATAGTCGTTCAAATCGTGCAGGTAGACGTTGACCTTCAACACCCGATCCATTGAGGACCCTGCTCGTATCAGCTCCTCCTCGAGCTGATCGAGAACCTGGTTCGTGTGCGTGGTGATGTCTCCCTCTTCGTGATAGCCTTTGCCGGCGATGTAGACCAATCCGTTGTGGACCACGGATCCCGAAAAGAGAGGCTGCTCTTGTTGCTGCAACGCTTTCACGTCCGGGAAACGCTCGATCCCCTTGGACGTCGTCCCCGTAGCCGCCCTCGTGCCGTGGGCAGCGCCGAATAGACCCGCCCCGGCGGCGATGACCGAACCCACCATCGCCTTCACGACCGAGCGCCGTTTCGAGGTCCGCTGATGCTCCATGTCCTCTCGTCCTCAGGATCTGGGTTTCAGGCTCGTCTTCGGATCGCTCCGCCCCCCGAGCGCCTGGGAGCTACGGCTTCGCATCCCACCATACTCGGACGCTATTCAAATCATCGGGGCCGTCGAGCAAGGCCTCCGCGGCTTCAGTTGCCACGCTGTTGGTCGACCGTTCCCCGTCAGCGAATCGCAACCTTCTCATGATCGCGTCGGCGGGCACATCGGGATTCAGCGATTCGAGGACCGGGTATCCACGGGGATAACCCGTCCTCCGCCGTTCCGCCCACGCCTCGATGCCGTCGGGATACAGCCCGAGCCACTTCTGTGTGATGATCTGTTCGAGCTGCCGCTCGGTGCTGGCCCCCACCTCGAACGCCACGGGTATGTCGGACATCGGCGGCGAGTCCCAGGCGTCATCGAGCGCGGCGGGCAAATTCGTGTTGCTGATGTACGCCTCGATCTCGGCAGCCGTCGCGTCCGTGCGTTCGTTCAGTGACGTCCGGATGCCCTCCTCGTAGAGCTCTTGAGCGCTGCCGCCCATGTTCCAACCGAGCAACGCGCCTTCGGCTCTCAGGAAGTAGACCTCGGCTGCGGCCATCACCCGCATCGGAGGATTGTCGCCGCCCAAACCGAGGGGCCGCCATTTCAGGTCGACGTCCGAGAACGCCGGGTTCAGCGTCGCCGAGTTCCGATTGATGCGCGTCTGGCCGTTCCTCAGCCCCTGGAAGCCAGAGCCGTCCGCCGCTTCATCGAAATATTCGCCGAGGCGCGGGTCGTCGTACCCCTCGAGCACGCTCTCCATGGCGGCGCTCATCCGGAACTCGCCCCAGGCCGTGATCGTCTCGAGCGGATTCCTCGAGTCGGCCGTGGTGAGCACTTCGGCGTTGTCAGCGTTCGCCGTCATCACGCCCGCCGCCACCGCCTTCTCCGCCTCCTGCCGCGCCAGCGCTTCATCCGCGTACCTCACACGCATGGCCAGGCGCAGGCGCAGCGAATTCGCGAACGTCCGCCACTGGTCCGCATTGCCGGCGTAGATCTGGTCATCGACACCCGCGCCGAACGCCGTGCCGCCCGCGTTCTGCTCCAATACGGACACCGCTTCGTCCAGGGTCACGAAGAAGTCCCGGTAAATACTCTCCTGATCGTCGTACGCCACGCTCGTTTCGCCGCTGCCGAACTCGGAATAGATGATCGGGCCCCAGTTGTCCGTCATCCGATGAAAGATCTCGACTCTCCACACCTTCGTCAGCGCGTTCTCGAGCGCCAGGTCGTTCTCGGCGGTGAAGTTCTCGACGAAATGGAGCTGCGGCGGCGCGTTGCTGTAGAAGTAGTTCCAGGCGGCGTTCACCCAGAGCCCCACGTTCACGTACTGATCGGACTCGAAATTCTCCGTCGTCGTCGCGAAGTATTGGGCGTACAGGTCGCTGAACAGGTTCTGGCCGATCTGAAAGCCGCCGCCGCCGGGTTGGCCGCGCATGCCGTGGAACTGCGCGTACGCGAACATCTGACCGATCAGGGACGCGTCGATCCTATCCGCCCCGATCTGGTCGCTCGGCGAATTCAGGTCATCGAACCGATCCGTGCACGCCAGCGCCATGGCGGGCACGAGCAGCACCAGGAAGCCCGCCCTGATGGATCGGCGCCGATTCGTGAGATGAGTAGCCACGACTGTGCCTCCTTATTGACGCGTCTGTTCAGGTCGATCCCCGACGTTTCGACTTCTCAGGCACTCGGCTCGCATGAAGAACCTGCTCACACGCTAGAAGTTGAATCTCACGTTCAAGCCGAAGCTACGTGCCGTCGGAGGGGTGAACGACTCGAACCCCTCCGCCGAGGCCGCCGTATTGACCAGGATGTCCGGATCCAGGTTCTTCGACGCCCTGTGGATGAAGAACAGGTTCCTCCCGACCAGTGACACGGTCAGCGCAGAGAACGGCAGACCGTCCAGCAGCGCGGCTGGGAACGTATAGCCGAGCGTGACCTCGCGGAGCCGCGTGTTCGTCGCATCCTCGACGAACGCCTCGCCTACGGGGGCGTTTCGACCCCCCACGGCTCTCCAGAACGTCTCCGCGTCCATCTCGAGGTTGTTCGGCTCGTCGGTCGGATTCCCGTCCTCATCGGCCAGGATGGCCGTCTCGTGCGCGAAGAAGTTCTCGCCGAAGATCAAGCCGCCGTCTCGACCATCGAGCGTCCGGGTGGTCAGCCCGTCGGCATCGAGAATCGCATTGCGCAGGGACGCGATCGTGCCGCCCTGCCGGTGATCGATCAGGAAGTTGAGCTGGAAGTTCTTGTACTGGACCGTGCTCGAGATGCCACCCATCCAATCGGGGCTGAAATTCGCGACCGGCACGACCTGCCCGTTTTCGACCAGCGGCACGCCGTTGCTGCCGATGAGCACCCTGCCCAGGCTATCTCGCCGGAACCCTCTGGAATAGACCTGGCCGAACGGCTTACCTTCCTCGATGCGGAACGCGCGCAGGAAGTCGCTCGCGGTCTGAAGGCTGGGCCGCTCGTCATTGAGCTTCTTCACCAGGTTGCGGTTCCGTGAGAAGTTCGCGTTGACCTCCCAGCGGAAATCGGGCAGCTCGACCGGCACTGACCGGAACAACACCTCGACGCCCTTGTTCTCGACGTCGCCGCCGTTCGTGAAGAACTGGCTGGCCCCGGAGCCCACGGGCAAGGCCACCGTGAACAGTTGATCGGTGGTGTTCGTCTTGTACCACGTGAAATCCAGCCCCAGTCGGCCGTTCAACAGTGCCAGATCGGCGCCGATCTCGATCGACTCCGTCTGCTCCGGACGCAGATTCTCGTTCGGCAGCGTGGTGCTCAGCCGCAGAAAGCCGTTGTTGCCTCCGGCCAGAAACGACGTGAGCCGCGTCAGCCGGAACGGACCCGTGCCACTGCCGACGCGCGCCCATGAGGCCCTCAGCCGGGCCGACGAGACAACGTCCCGCAACGCCGGGTACAGGTCCGACACCACCGCCGACAGACCGACGGACGGATAGAAGTACGAGCGATTGCCGGCCGGCAGCGTCGAGCTCCAGTCATTCCGGCCGGATACGTTCAGGAACAGCGCGTCGCGCCAACTGATCTGCCCGAAGCCGTAGAGTGAGTGGACGTCAACGGGTGAGCCGATGCTGTGAGTCGTCTGCGGGTTCAGGCTGTTCGAGAGCGTGAAGAAGTTCGGCACGATCAGCCCCGACCCCGTACTGCCACTCAGCGAGGTGTTTCGGTTCTGCTGCATGTTGCCGCCGACATTCGCCTCGACCGACCAGTCCCCGGCGAGGCTCGGCGCATACGTCAACAGGAGGTCGCCGTTCCACAGAGTCGAATTGGTCTTTTGTAGCACGTACTGGCCGAACGGCGCGTTCACGTACGTGTCATTGAAGAGTCGCGTCTCGAATTCCTGATCCACACCATCATAGGACGCACGGGCCATCAGCCGGATCGCGTCCGTGAAGGAATACGTGGCCGAGGCCAGGCCGAGCAGGCGATCGCGTGCGTTCTCGCGCTGATTCCGATTGAGGGTCCAGTACGGGTTGGCGCCGCCGTTCGAGCCCACGTTGAAGTAGTTCTGCTTGTTCTCGTTTCCTACGTTCGTGTACTCGAAGGGTTCGAGGTCCGCCGTGCGAATGTTGCGCGGCAGCCGATAGATGTGCCGCAGCGGGTTCGTGAAGTTTTCGCCCGTGGCCAGCTGGTTTTCGATTGCCCGGCGCATGTAGGACACGCGGGTGTTCACCGAAAGCCTGGGCAGGGGCTGACTGTTCACGCTGACGGATATGTTGTGCCGGCTGAGGCTGTTGCCGGGAACCATGCCCCGAGCGTCCGTGAACGTGTACGACACGTGCGCCTGCGTTTGCTCGTTGCCGAAGCCCGCCGCGACGTTGGTGGCGGAATTGTATCCCGTCTCGAACGCGTCGCGGATGTTGCCGGGTTGGGGCAGCAACGCGTACTGCCGGCCATCCACGTGGTCGGAGTCATTGAAGGTCCAGGCGTCGACCATCTGGCCTTCCATCCTCGGCCCCCAGGAGAACTCCGAGTTCGGATTGTAGATTCCGCCGGTACCCTGGCCGAAGACGTTCTGGTAGTTGTCCGCGAGGATCGGCTCTTCGAACAGGAGCGTCTGGCTCACGCTGAGCTGAACACCCGGACCCGCGGTGCCGCGGTTCGTCGTGATGACGATGGCGCCATTCTGCGCCGCCGAGCCATAGAGCGCCGCGGCGTTCGGGCCTTTGAGCACGTCGATGCTGGCGATGTCGTCCGGGTTGATGTCGCGGATCTGGCCACTAATCGGGACGCCGTCGAGCACGTACAGCGGTTCGCTGCTGCCCGATATCGAACGGTTGCCGCGCAGGATCACCCGGGAATCCGCGCCGACGCCCATGGCCGCCTGGTTGATGCTCAGCCCCGCGACCTTGCCCTGGAGCGAGTTGATCACGTTCAGCTCGCGTGCTTCTTTGAGCGGGCGCGTGTCGATCGCCTGCGTGCTGTACGTCAGGGAGCGAACCTGTCGTTCGACGCCCAGCGCGGTGACAACGATTTCATCGAGCGACAGCGGATCCGGAGCGAGTTGGAAATCGAGCGTGATCGTTTCGCCGGTCACAACCGTAGCGTTCTGCGACGTGGTGAGATAAGCGAGCAGCTCTACTTGCACGGTGGCATCGCCGTCGGGGACGTTCTGGATCACGTATCGTCCGTCCGCGTCCGTGATGCTCCCGAGGGCCGAGCCGACAATGGAGACACGGGCGCCTTGCAGAGGCGTGCCGGCCTGCGCCTCCGTGACGCGCCCCGTGATGGTGCCTTGACGGGTCCACACCTCCTTCGCGGTCCGAACCACGGGCACCACGTAGGGCGGCGATTCAGCGAGGTCAGATCCAAGAGCGCCGGCCGCGTCCCCGTTTTCGCTTCTCGGTTCGCCGCGTTTCGCGTTGCCGAAGATGAGGATCCATTTCGCCGTTTCGGCGAATTCGAACGGCGTCCGCGCGAGCATCCGGTCGAGGGCCTCGCCCACGGTGGCGTTCAGACAAGCGCAGGTGACGCCGTCGTATCCATCCACTCGACTCGGACTGTAGGCGAGCGGCACGCCGGAGCGCTCCTGAAGCGTGCTCAGGCCAGACGCGAGCGAAACCTCACGCACGTCCAGACGAGCCGGCCGCTTCGTGAATATGCCTTTCTCACGCTGCGTCGCCGCGCCGCGAACCATTGCGCCGCTCCGCTCGAGCGAGGCGGCGCGAACCTGGTCTCCGGTCGGCGAAGCTCCAGCGATCGACACGAAGGACAATACGCTGACGATCGGTCGCCACATTTCGGCCTCCTTGATCATCGAAAACCCGCTCCTACGACGACGAAAGACAGCGATGCGTGGTCGGCGGGTCGCCGGTTGATGCTCCGTACTCGCGGACGCAGCTGACGCGAGCGTTCCCTGGTCTGGCCCTGCGCGTTCGGGCCGTCCATCCTAATAACACGTGAGGAGACTACGAACTAACGGGGTAGGCGAACCCGACCCTCGATCGGTCGGGCTTCGGCGAGGCACATCCTCGATGCGGCGAGTTGTATGTTCAGGTCATCGATGGTGATGGCAAGCCGCGCCGGCGGTACTCTGGCTGGGCCGGATTCGAACGGCTAGCGGGCTAGGCTCCGCTGGCTGGCTGGCTGGCTACGCATTCGGCTGAAGGACCGTGCTTGGCAAGCGGATGCGATCAGCCGTTGGCCGTCAGCTCGGCCGTCGCGGACTCGCGGTTCGCAATCACGCCGATCGTCTTGGCGAGCTTGATGCCGAGCGAGGCGACGTGCACGAACGGGCTGGAGCGCCGGATGCCCTGCGGGCGCGCTTCGGCGAGGATGGCTCGAAACTCGGCGGCGGTGCCGAACGTCGGCGTCTCGGTCCAAGCGCCGCCGATCTCGTGGGCGAAGTGGCCGTCGCTGCGGGCGGCGAGCCCGAGGCCTCGTTCCTGGGCCGCGCGCAGCGCACGGCGGTTCCACGGCGGCCAGAACGCGCGGCCGTTGAAGACCTCGACGATGTCGGCCACCGCGAGCGTGCGCTCCGCCTTGCGACGCGGCCACCGGAGATAGGCGAACGGGTGCGGCGCGTAGACGATGCCGCCCTGCGCGCGGATGCGGTTCGCGACATCTTCGACCGTGAGGCCCCGCGGGATCGAGTCGTGCAGGAACAGGCCGATCAGGTGGCTGCCATCCGCGCAATCGATCTCCTCGCCCGGGATGATCAGCGATGGGTCGAGCCTGTGCGCTTCCCATGCGCCTTCGATCCGGTTGTGATCCGTCACCGCGATCCGGTCGAGGCCCGCGCGCCTCGCGGACTGCACCAATGCCGCGGGAGTCAGTGTCGCGTCCCGCGAATAGCTCGTATGCGCGTGGAGATCGATCTTCACGACAATGATGAATGATGAATGATGAATGCGAAATGGTACGAATCCTTCATCATCTCGCATTCATCAGTTCGCATTGCCGGGCCCGCTTCGTCATGCACACCCGTACTCAAGGCCCGCGCCGCGGCAAGGTACGCCAGCCCGCCGAGTAGGTTCCAACGAGGGGGAAAATGGTGAATGGGATAAATGGTAAATTCATTAAAATTCATCATTCAGCATTCAGCATTCATCATTTGCATCCCTCGCGCTCACCAGGCAATGCCATAGTCCTCGCCGTGGTGGCTCGAGCCGCCCCAGAACGTGCCGTGCTCGCGGTCGAAGAAGATCGCGTTGATCGGGCCCGACGTGATCGCGTCGGTCTCGAGGTCGTAGCCCATGCGCCGCAGCTCGGCCATGACCCATGGCGGCGTGGCCTCGTGGATCAGCATTCGGCCCGCCTGCTTCTCGTGCTCACCGAACGACGAGTACATCTGGAAGCTGTTGATGTTCGCCGCCTCGGCCGCCTGCTGCACGTTCATGTCGAACTCGACGATGTTGAGGAAGAATTGGAGCAGGTTCTGGTCCTGGCTATCGCCGCCCTGCACGGCGAACGAGAGGAACGGCTCGCCATCCTTCAGCGCGAGCGACGGCGTCAGCGTGACCCGCGGACGCTTGCCGGGCTCGACGACGTTGAACGGGTTCTCCGCCGGGTCCGTGACGAAGCTCTGCATCCGCTGGCTGAGCCCGATGCCGGTGCGGCCGGCGATCACGGCGGGCACCCACCCGCCGCTCGGCGTGATCGATACGACCCAGCCCATCGTGTCCGCGGCCTGCACGGTGGTCGTGCCCGCGTAGAACGCGGAGTCTCGCTCAGCCTGACTGCGCGGCGGGCTGCTGAAGTCCCCGTCGTCGTCCTCGGTCACCGTCGTGCCCCAAGTGTCGAGATACCGTGTGAACGGATTCGTGCCGCCCTGGAACGGATAGGGATCGCCGGGCTTGATGTCGGGGTCGTTGCGGTCCTTGCGGATCAGCTTCCCGCGCTCGCGCGCGTATTCCTTCGACAGCAGGCCCTCGATCGGCTCTTCCGGCGGGAAATACGGATCACCGTAATAGAAGTCGCGGTCCGCGTAGGCGAGATTCATCGCCTGGTAGAGCGTGTGGATGTAGCGCGTACTGTTATAGCCCATCGACTTCAGGTCGAAGCCTTCGAGGATGTTCAGCGCCTGGAGCAGCACGGGGCTCTGCGTCCAGTGCGTGAGCTTGTAGACGTCGATACCCTTGTACGTGGTCCTGACGGGCTCCTCGATCTTGACCTCCCAGTTCGCGAGGTCTTCCTTCGTGATCAGGCCGCCCTGCTCCTGCACGCTGCGCGCGATCTCTTCGGCGATGTCACCCTTGTAGAACCGATCGTACGCCGCGTAGATCGCTTCCTCGCGGCTGCGCCCGGCCGCGAGCGCCTGCTGCTCGGCCTCGACGAGCTTGCGCAGCGTGGCGGCGAGGTCGGCCTGAACGAAGATCTCGCCGGCGACCGGCGCCTCGCGTTCCGCTTCGAGGTGCGGCAGCATCACGGCGGTCGAATAGGGCCACTCCTTGATGCGGTCCTTGCTGCGTTCGATCGAGTTCGCGGTCTGCGCCTCGATCGGGTAGCCGTCGGCGAGCTGGATCGCGGGTGCGAGCACGTCGGCGACCGACATCGTCCCCCACTCGGCGAGCATGGTCATGAGCCCGCCCGGCGTGCCGGGCGTGACCGCAGCGAGCGGCCCGTACTCGGGCGGGTACTTCATGTCCTGGCTCTTGAAGAGCTCGGCGGTCGCGCCCGTCGGTGCTACGCCGAGTGCGTTGATGCCGATGACCTCGCGTGTGTTCGGGTTGTAGATCAGCGCCTGCGTTTCGCCGCCCCACGAGAGCACGTCCCACATCGTCGCGGTCGCCGCGAGCATCGCGGCCGCGGCGTCGACCGCGTTGCCGCCCTGCTGGAAGATCATCGCGCCGGCCGTCGCGCCGAGCGGCTTGCCGGTGATCGCGACCCAGTGCCGCCCGTGCAGCACCGGTTTCATGGTTCGTTGCGCGTCGAGCTCGTCGTGTGCCATGAGCGCGGCCGTAAGCGAGAACAGCGTCGCGGCGGCGAGCCGGGCGCGAGTTCGGTTAGCGAGCAGGTGCATTGATTGCCTCCGAGTCGCAGACCAAGAATCCGAGAAATCACCTCTGCTGGGCCGGGCCGCTCTCTTGGGCCGCCGTATCCGGACCGAGCACACGCTCGACTTCCGCGCGGAGCGCGTCCAGCTCCCGGCGCAGCACGGCGTACCGCTCGATGGCATCGCGTCCGATCTTCTGATCGGTGCGGCGCGTCATGCCGGCCAGGTAGTCGATGTGCTCCAGTAGCCCGGGCGCGCCGTAACGAACCGGATCCGTGAGTAGTCGGTCGACGATCGGCTCGAGGGCGCCGGCGGTGTCGGCCGCCGCGCCCGTCGCATCGGCGAGCCGCTGCTGGGCCTCCTCGACGCGCTCGGCCAGACGCTCGACCTCCTGTACCATCTCGTGCATGCGCAGGTTGTGCTCGAACTGCTCGCGCAGGTCCGCGACGGTCACGCCCTCCGCGGCGAGCCGCGGATCGATGAGCACATCGAGCGGCTGCGTCAGCGTCGCCGCGTCCACGCTCAGCCGCACCTGATATTGGCCCGGCGGCGCGCCGACGCCGTTCTCGTAGCGAACGTCCCAGACGAAACGA
>JBOHRM010000589.1:0-2149 GCA_050732715.1 Longimicrobiales bacterium | reverse complement strand
TCCAGATGCCGAGCATCGTGGTGCTGCTCGTCGCGGGGGTGCTGCTCGGTCCCGACGTGGCGGGACTGGTGCAGCCCGAGCAGCTCGGCGCGGCGATCCACATGTTGGTGGGCTTCGCCGTCGCGGTGATCCTGTTCGAGGGCGGGATGAACCTCGACATCCATCGCCTGCGGCAGGAAGCGCTGGCGATCCGGCGGCTGGTCACGGTCGGTGCATTGATCACCGCCGTCGGCGCGGCGCTCGCGGCGCGGCTGCTCATGGGGTGGGATTGGCGGCTGTCGGCGGTGTTCGGCGCGCTCATGATCGTGACCGGCCCGACCGTCGTGACGCCGCTGCTGCGGCGGCTGCGCGTCAAGGACCCCGTGAACACGGTGCTTCAGGCGGAGGGCGTGCTGATCGACTCGATCGGTGCGATCATCGCGGTCGTGACGCTCGAAGTGGCGTTCGCCGGTGGCGCGAGCATGGAAGTGGCGTTGGGCGGCGCGGCGATCAAGCTCGGCATGGGCGCGGCGATCGGTCTCGCGGCCGGTCTGGGGATCTCGCTCATCCTGGGGTCGCGATCGCTCATCCCGAGCGGGTTCCAGAACATCTTGGTGCTCTCCTTTGTGGTGGCGCTGTTCCAGCTCAGCGAAACGATCCAACCGGAGAGCGGGCTCGCGGCGGTGACGGTGGCCGGCGTGGTCGTGGGCGGAACGCAGCCGGGCGTGCGCCGGCAGACGCGTGTGCGGCGCGAGCTGTTCGACTTCAAGGAGCAGCTCACGGTGCTGATGATCGGGCTGCTCTTCGTGCTGCTCGCGGCGGATGTGCGGCTCGGCAACGTCAGTGCGCTCGGCTGGCGTGCGGGCGCGACCGTGGCCGCGCTCATGCTGGTCGTGCGGCCCGTGCAGGCGTTCCTTTGCACGCTCGGCTCGTCGCTGAGCTGGCGCGAGCGGCTGTTCATTGCGCTCCTCGCGCCGCGCGGCGTGGTCGCGGCTGCGATTGCATCACTGTTCGCGGCGGAGCTCACGGTGCGTGGCACCACCGTCGGCGGCGAGCTGCAAGCGCTCGTGTTCCTGGTGATCGCCGTGACCGTGACCGTGCACGGGCTGACCGGCGGCTGGATCGCGAAATGGCTGGGGCTGCGCCGGCCTACGGGCAACGGCTACGTCATCCTCGGGGCGAATGCGCTCGCGCGTGCGCTCGGCGGCGTTCTACGCGACGATGGCCACGAGGTTGTGCTGATCGACTCGAACGCGGAGCAGGTTCTGGACGCGGAGCTGCGGCGCTTCCACGTGATCCACGGTCAGGGCTTGCAGACCGGTGTTCTCGCCCGCGCGGAGGTAGACTCTCGGCTCGGCTGCATCGGCCTCACCCAGAACGAGGAGATCAACCTGCTGTTCGTGAAGCAGGTGCGCGAGGAGACGCGCGAGCCGCTCCTGTACGTCGCGCTGCGCGGCCACGCGAGTGTGCTCCCCGATCATGCGCACGAGGCGCACGCGTCGGTCTTGTTCGGCGGCGGCCGCGATGTCGACGAGTGGGTCGACCGTCTCGAGCTGGGCTCGGCGCACGTGCAGCATTGGCGTCGGAGCGCGGTTCCACAACAGCCCGCGCCGACGGACCCATCGGCAGCGGAATCGCCCGAGGACTGGCTGCTGTTTCTCGCCGTGCAGCGGCGCGGCCGAATGCGGCCGTTCGATGACGAGACGCAGCTCGGTGCGAAGGAAGAGGTCGCGATCGTGATCCGCGAGGACCGTGCGGAGAACGCGCGGGCATGGCTGCGCGCCCGGCAGTGGGAGCCGGTAACGGCCCCGCGTGACGAGCCGGCTGACAACTCCGTCCTTGCGCCGCTCGCGAGGAAGCAGCAGTTCGGCAACGCCTGAGCAGAACCGGTTCCGGGTTCCGGGTTCCGAGTTGCGAGTTCCCCGCCACCACCTCAGAATCGACGCTGCCGCGGTATAGCGAACTGATTACGAGTCTGAAGAAGAGTTGATCTTGCGGGTAGGCGGCGAACGCACCAACACGCCGTTCCAGCAGAGACACGAACAAACCCGGGCGCGTCCGCGCCGCGGGTGATTCTATTTCAGTTTTCATGCCGCTGGCCCGCCACCAGCGATCCCTGAAACCCGGGTGGGCGGCGGGGCAACTCGGAACTCGGAACTCGGAACCCGGA
>JBOHRM010000588.1:0-2427 GCA_050732715.1 Longimicrobiales bacterium | reverse complement strand
GCCTGCTCGGGCTCGTGGGCGGCGCGGCCGGCGCTCTGGCCGCGATCTGGGCAACGCGTGCGATCGTTGCGCTCGCGCCCATGGATCTGCCGCGTCGCGAGGCGATCGCCGTCGACTGGGGCATCGGCGCGGTGATCGTGGGTGTCGGCGTGTCCCTCGGCCTGCTCGCCGCGGCCGTTCCGGCGACGTTGGCGGTTCGCGCCTCCTTGTCGTCGCTGCTGGCCAGCAGCGCGGTACGCGGTGGCGGCGGCCACGGTCGGATGCGGCGCGGCATGGTCGTGGCGCAGGTGGCGCTGTCTCTGGTGCTGCTCAGCAGCGGCGGGCTCGTCGTGCGCAGTGCCGAGCGGCTGCTTCGCGCCGACCCAGGTTTCAGGCCGGAAGGCGTCCTCACTTTCCGCATGCGGAGACCGCCCGAGTTTTTTCCGGATTACGCCGACGCGATCGCGTTTCAGGATGAAGTCGAGCGCGCGATCGCGGCGATACCTGGCGTGACCGGCGTGAGCGCCACGTCCGCGCTGCCGCTGACGATCAATTCGAGTCGGGGTGCGTTCGGGACCGAGGCCCGGGTCGGCATTCCAGGCGCCCCCGGCAACACGGGGAATGCGGAGCACGACACGCCGCGGGTCGATCTCATCCTCACGCGCGCGGGCTACGTCGAGGTCATGGGGATGCGGCTGCTCGAGGGACGCGCGCTCGACCCCCAAGGCGCCAATTATATGCGGGAAGCCTTGATCGACCGCCACCTCGCGAGGCATTTCTTTCCGACCGGCAGCCCGTTGGGAGCGACGATTCCGATCAGTGACGACGACGGATTGACTATTGTCGGCGTCGTCGAGCAGGCACGGCTCTATGACGTCCATCAGGTCGGCCGTCCGCAGCTCTACGTCCAGGTCGACGGCCCCATCGGGCTCCGCCCCTTGTCCGTTGTCGTACGGACCGAGCGCCGGCCGGCGACGATCGTCTCCGAGGTCCGATCGGCGATCTACCGGGTCGACTCGAGGGTTCCCATGGGCGACGTTCGGACGATGGACCAGATCGTCGACGACGCGATGCGTCAACAGCGAACCAGTGCGGTGTTGATCACCGGGCTCGCACTCGGGGCCTTGCTCCTCGTCGCGATGGGCTTGTTCGGCGTGGTCTCGGGATCGGTGACGCGCCGCCGCCACGAGCTCGCCGTGCGGCTCGCGCTTGGCGCCGACCACCCTCGGGTCCTGCGCCTCGTGCTCGGCGAGGGTGTGCGCCTCGTGGCGCTGGGCATGCTGATCGGCGTGCCCGGGATCTATGCCGCGGGCAGTCTGATTCGCGGCGTACTCGTCGGCGTCTCGCCATCGGACCCGCTCGCACTGTCCGTCGTAGCCATCGGCCTCGCGCTCGTCACGCTCGCGGCGTGCTATGTGCCCGCGCGGCGCGTGCTGGGGATCGATCCCGCACGATTGCTCAGAGAGGAGTGAGCCCCGCCGTCGGCGCCGGGAGAGCAAACCGGATCAGCGCCCAGTGTCAGGTGCGTTGCCGGCTTGCCTTCGTACGACCCCGCAGGGCGGGCGAGCGGGGGCCCGCGGCGGCGTCCGCGTGCGACGCGATCTCGCGTGCGCCATTGAGCAAGAGCTCCGGCGCTCGCTCCGCCAGGCGCAGCAAGCGCAACGAAGCGCCGTTCGGCGTGCGCCTGCCCGCCTCCCACGCCTGCACCAGCTTCTTGCTCACGTTGAGATAGCCGGCAAATACGGCCTGCGACGCGTCCATGCGTCGCCGCAGCCGCTGCACGTCGTGCGCGCGCATCGGCTCGGGAGGTGGCGGCAGCACCGTCGTCCGCAGATCGAGCCGACCCTGCGCGTGCGCCAGGGCCTCGTTCGCGGACTCGAGCAACGCCTCGAACAGTCGCTTTTCCATCGTCCCGCTCCTATTCCTTGGACTCCCATTCACGTTTGATCGCATCGACAACCTGCCGTAGCTCCCGTTTCTGGTCGGCGCTCAGCGTCGCGAGGTCGTCCTTCGCGTACACGAACAGCAGATAGATCACAGACTACCGCGACAGCCACAGGTAGTGAGCGCGTGCCCCTCCGCGTTTGCCCTTCCCGCGCGCTGGGTCCCGCATCCGTACCTTGCGCAGACCGCCAGTCCCGGGATCGAGATCGCCGGCCTCGGGCCGATCCAGCAGCGTGAGCTGCAAATCTCGAAGCGCGCCCTCGAGGCCCAAATCCACGATTCGCCGTGTGAACGTTCGGGTCTCGACGAACGTGATCTCTGGCCACCTCGGGACGACTATACTACAATGTGGTATGAAATGCAAGCCCGGGGCTTGGTGATGGTTGAGCGCGCGAAGGCGGCCAAGCGATCTGGGCGTTTCGGTCTCATGGATTCGGTGCTCGGAGGCAGTAGATTGACGGCGGCTTCGACGGCCCCGCCCTGCGGCTGTGACCGTTTCGAGCC
>JBOHRM010000587.1:0-3703 GCA_050732715.1 Longimicrobiales bacterium | reverse complement strand
GTGCTCTCCGACGTCGGCCGCGACGTCGCCCCCGCACCCGCCGCCGGTCCGCCGCGGCCCAAACGCTTCGTCTCACTCGACGTATTCCGAGGCGTCACGATCGCGGGTATGCTGCTGGTCAACAACCCGGGCACATGGTCTTCGATCCACCCGCCGCTCGAGCACGCGGAGTGGCACGGCTGGACGCCTACGGACCTGATCTTTCCGTTCTTCCTGTTCATCGTCGGCGTCGCCATGACGTTCTCGTTCGGCAAGCTGCTCGACGCCGGTGTGGGCCGAGGCGCGCTGATGGGGAAGGTGGTGAAGCGCGCCGCGATCCTGTTCGCGCTCGGGCTGCTGTTGCACGCGTTCCCGAACTACCTCGACCTCTCGGGCTTGCGCATCCCGGGCGTGCTCCAGCGCATCGCGTTCGCGTACCTCGCAGCCTCCGTGGTCGTCCTTTTCACGGGTCTACGCGCGCAGATCGCGATCACAGCCGGGCTGCTGATCGGCTACTGGGCGCTCGAGACGCTCGTGCCGATCCCCGGTGTGGGCGCCGGTGCGCTCGAGCCGGGCCGTGACCTGAGCGCTTGGCTCGACCGGCTCATCTTCGGCGAGGCACACCTCTGGACGCAGACGACGACGTGGGATCCAGAGGGTCTGCTCAGCACGATACCCGCCGTGGCGACCGCGTTGACCGGCGTGTTCGCCGGCTACTGGCTTCGCTCGGCACGCTCACCCGCCGACCGGCTCGTCGGTCTGTTCCTGGCCGGCAACGCGGGGCTCCTGCTCGGCCTCATCTGGGGCGCTTGGTTCCCGATCAACAAGAACCTGTGGACCAGCTCGTACGTGCTCTTCACGGCGGGCATGGCGTGCCATTTCCTCGCCGTCTGCTACTGGCTCGTCGACGTGCGCGGCTACCGCCGTTGGAGCAAGCCGTTCGTGATCTTCGGCATGAACGCGATCGCCGCGTTCTTCCTGTCCAGTCTGCTAGCGCGAATCATTACGCTCGTCCGCGTCCCGGCGGGCGCCGAGACCGTGCCGCTGAAGGCGTTCGTGTTCGAACGCGCCTTCGCGCCCTACTTCGCCGACCCGGCGAACGCGTCACTCGCATTCGCACTCGGTTACGTGCTGTTGTGGCTCGGGCTGATGACCGTACTATACAAGCGGCGCATATTCATAAAGGTCTAGGAACGGCGGTTCCGGGTTCCGGGTTCCGGGTTCCGGGTTCCGCCGCCACCCTGCTTCCCATCGCATTTCCGGTCGCCGCCGTGGCGCCACGCCGAGCGACTCGGGCGCAGGCGTGGAATGATGGAAACCTGCTCCGAGGAGTGTGGCATGAGGGCTCGGTGTCGTCGCCTCTCCGTCGGCCTCCGTCCGGCGCTGCTGATTGGACTCGCGCTGCTTCCGTCCGGCATCGCGGCGCAGGACCCGGGCGCGGCGGGCGGCGTCGGCCAACGGTTCGATACCATCATCATGGGCGGCGTGGTGCTGGACGGCTCGGGCAATCCATCGTTCCGTGCCGACGTCGGCATCACGGACGGCCGGATCGTCGCGGTGGGTTCGCTCCCCGCGGCGACGGCGGAACGCGTGATCGATGCAAACGGCCGGGTGGTCGCTCCGGGCTTCATCGACATCCACTCGCACGCCGATGAGGTGAACCGCACCGGCCTGCGCGATCCCGATCCGCGCCGCCGCTCCGCGCCGAATCTGGTGACGCAAGGCATCACGACGGTGGTGGTGAACCAGGACGGCCGGTCGCCGTGGCCGATCGGCGAACAGCGCGAGGCGATCGAGCGGCTGAAGATCGGGCCGAACGCAATGCTGCTCGTCGGCCACGGCGCGGTCCGGCGGCAGGTGATGGGTGACGATTTCCGCCGGCCCGCGACGGCCGCGGAGATCGAGCAGATGCGTGCACTTGTGCGGCAGGCCCTCGACGAGGGCGCGGTCGGCATCTCCGCCGGCCTCGAATACGTGCCCGGCCGCTGGAGCACGACCGATGAGGTCGCGGCGCTGGTCGGTGAGATCGTGCCGTATCGCGGAGTCTACATCTCGCACGAGCGCAGTGAAGGCGCGGACCCGATGTGGTACTGGCCGAGCCAGCATGAGCCGGACCCGCCCACGCTCATCGACGCGGTCCGCGAGACGATCGAGATCGGGGAGCGCACGGGCGCCGTCGTCGTCGCCTCGCACATCAAGGCGAAGGGCGCGCACTACTGGGGCACGGGTCTGGAGGTCATCGAGTTGATCGATCAGGCGCGCGCCCGCGGCGTCCAGGTCTACGCCGACCAGTACCCGTATGACACGAGCGGCAGTGATGGCAGCACCGTCCTGATCCCGGACTGGGTCTTCGCGGGCGCCGGCCGCGACGTCGCCGATCTACGCCCGCGCCTCGAGGCCGTGCTGGCGGATCCCAGCCGCGCCGCCGCGTTGCGCCAGGACATCGCGCACGAGATCCGCCGCCGCGGCGGTGAGGACAAGATCATGGTGTTCGATTATCCGGACTCGACCTATGTCGGCAAAACGCTCGGCGAGCTGGCCGGCGCGCGTGGCATCGAACCGGTCGAAATGGCGATCGCGCTTCAGCGTGAGGGCTATCCAGACCGTCGCGGCGGCGCACGCACCCGCGGCTTCTCGCTCTCCGAGCAGGACATCGAGGCGTACGCGGCGAAGCCATGGGTCGCGACCGCGACCGACGGCGGCATAGCCCTTCCGGACGATGGACCGGGGACGCACGCCCGCTTCTACGGCACGTTCCCGCGCAAGATCCGGCACTACGCGCTCGATCGCGGCGTGATCGCGCTCGAGGACGCTGTCCGCTCGGCGACGTCGCTGCCCGCCCAGATCCTCGGCCTCGACGATCGCGGCTGGATCCGCGAGGGGCTGGCCGCCGACATCGTCGTGTTCGACGTCGAACGAATCCGTGACACGGCCACGTTCTTCGAGCCGCACCAATACGCGGAAGGCGTCGATTACGTCCTGGTCAACGGTGAGCTGGTCGTGGACAACGGCGAGCCGACCCAGGCACTCCCCGGCACCGTGATCCCATCGCGGAAACTCGCCGCGCTCGAAGCCATGGACCGATAGTTCGCGCGTAATCGCCCCGGGTCACAACGTTGCAGTTTCGCTGACCGCAACCCGCAACCCGCAACCCGCCAACCGCAGCTACCGCTGCGTATACCGCTCCACCCGCGCACCGATCCGGCCGAGCAGGATGCGCGTGGCGCGCAGATCGTGATTCGACTCGATGAGCATGAGCGCGATGTCGCCCGCGCCCCAGAGGAACCCCGCGAACACGATCATCCGCGCAGCCTCCAGGATCAGCACACCGATGGCGCCCGCCCCCTCCTGCCGCAACCCGATGCTGATCTCCGCGATCAACATGAACACGAGCAGCAACGCCAGGACCTTGAAGAGCACCGCGATGTAGCGCAGTCCCGCGTGCGGCTCGAGGTCGTCATCCCGGACCTGCGCTACCGGCGGCGGGACAGGTGGTTTTTCCGGCGGCACCGGCTCGACGCTGCGCCGGTCATCCGGCGCGACCCGGGCCTCGGCATCCTTCTCGTAGGCTTCCACGGCACTCTCCTCGAAGCGATGGTCGTACTCGTCCCTTCATGGTTCGTGCCGTTGAATGGTTCCGGGTTCCGGGTTCCGAGTTCCGAGTTCCCCCCGCCGCCCCACGGCGGGGCATAAACCCACCAGCACGCAACCCGCCAAGCTGGAC
>JBOHRM010000586.1:0-2887 GCA_050732715.1 Longimicrobiales bacterium | reverse complement strand
GCCGTGGGGCCCGCGCTCCAAGGGACGCGCGCCGACCTGGCGCGCAACCTGTCGATGGGCGCCGGTGCGAGCTCCGCCCGGCGGTCGCGCGCCCGGGCGCTCCTCGCGGTCGCGCAGACGGCTCTCTCGGTCGTTCTGCTCGTGGGTGCCGGTCTGTTCGTCAAAAGCGTCTCGGAGGTGCGGCGCCTCGACCTGGGGTTGGACGTGGATCGCCTCCTTCTGGCGGAGCTCGAGCTCGAGAGCGACGACCTCGCGGCCGGCGAGCGAACGGACCTGAGCGAAGCGCAGCGCCTCAACCCGATCCACCTGGCCGCGATGGAGCGGGTGAGCCATTTGCCGGGTGTGCAAGCGGTGGCAGTCACGGCCTCGCCGTTCGGATCGTCCTACGCCATAACGCTGAAGGTCCCCGGTCTCGACTCGTTCCCCCGTCTCCCTGGCGGCGGGCCATACTTGCATGACGTCACGCCTGGATACCTGGAGACAGTTGGCCTCAGGGTGGTGGCGGGGAGACCCCTCCGCGACTCGGACGGCGCGTCGGCTCCGAAGGTCACAGTCGTCAGCGAGACGACGGCCCGGGCGCTGTGGCCGGGCGAGGACCCGCTCGGGAAGGTCGTGCTCATCGGGGATAAGGAAGCGTTCACCGTCGTCGGCGTCGTCCAGGACGCCGCTCGTCAGGCCCTGCGCGAGGAACCCTTCATGGCGTTCTACCAGCCGATCGCGCAGCGTCCGGAGCGCGACCTGAAAGAGCTCTACATCCGCTGGTCGGGGCGGAAGGCGGAGCTGTCCGAGCTCACCACGGCGGTGGCCAGCGCGCTCCGTTCCGCCGGATCCGACGTGCGCTACGCCACGGTGCGACCGCTCCGCGAGATCCTCGACCCCCAGGCGCGCTCGTGGACCCTCGGCGCCACGCTGTTCACGGTGTTCGGCGTGCTGGCCCTGGTCGTCGCCGCGGTCGGCCTCTACAGCGTGCTCGCCTTCGATGTGGCGCAGCGCACCCGCGAGCTGGGCATCCGTAGCGCCCTCGGGGCCGAGAAGGCGAGGCTGCTCGGGGCCGTCGTGGCGAGCGGCGTCCGGCTCGCGGCCGCGGGCGTGGCGATCGGCCTCGGCGTGGCGTTGGTGGCGGCGCCGTACGTGAAAGAGCTCCTCTTCGATGTGTCGCCCCGCGATCCGGCGGTGCTGGTCGGCGTGGCCTTCACACTCCTGGCGACGGCGCTTGTCGCGGGCTTCTTGCCGGCGCTCCGCGCAACGCGTGTGGACCCTATGGTTGCGCTGCGATCGGAGTAGGGTTCAGGCTGGCCACGGCGGTATTCGCCCGCCCGTTCGGCGCGCATGATCGTTTGTTGGTCGAAGTTGTCCGCATAGACCGAGAACCACAACGAGCCATCGACCTTGCTCTCTGCGAGCTGGACGCGTTCCTTCGGAGCTGATGCATCACGCTTCACGCAGGACGCTTTCGAGTCCCCGCGCGAGCGTGCGGACGGCGGTGTACGAGCGGCGTAGCGCGGCGAGGCCCGGTTGGGTGACGCTGAATCGACGGCGGGGGATGCCGCCGCGCGCCGGCGTCGGTGCCTCGATTTCCCAGTCGATATAGCCTTTGCCCGTGAGCCGTTCGAGCGTGGCGTAGAGCGCGCCGCGCGTAACGCGCCGGTCCGCAGCGGTCTCGATGCGCGCGCGAATCGTGGCGGCGAACGCAGCGTCATCAAGCTGGAGTATCGCAAGCAGCACGAGCTGCTCGAACTCACCGAGGGCTTCGGCCATCAGGGTACCTCATTCCGTTCGAATCGCTTCGACGGGATCGATTCTGCTCGCGCGGCGCGCGGGCAGCCAGCATGCAGCCAGGCCCGTGATCCCGAGCAGCGATGCCATCGCAATGAACGTGACCGGATCGCCGGTGCTCACGTCGAACACGAGGCTCTCGAGCAGGCGCGCGAGCCCGAATGCCCCCGCCGCGCCGAGGATGACTGCGACGCCGATGTGCACCACACCCTGTCGCACGACCATGCCGGCAACGGACGCCGGGCTCGCGCCGAGGGCGAGGCGCACGCCGATCTCGCGCGAGCGTTGCTCGGTCGCGTACGCCATCACGCCGTAGACGCCGATCGCGGCGAGGAACAGGGCGGTCAGTGCGAAGAGGCCGAGACTCGCCGTCGTGAAACGCGCCCGAGCGAGCGCCTCCGAATACATCTCGTCCATGGTTCGCACTTTATAGAGCGGCAGCGCGGGATCGAGCCCGCGCAATGCAGCGCGCAGTGATGGTACGATCTCCGCGTGGCCACGCTCGCTGCGGATCACCAGCGTCATCTGGGCCCACCCATGAAACTGCCGGTGGTCCCAATAGATCCGAGGAAACGGCTCGGTGTCGGGGCCATCATGGCGGACGTCGGCGACCACGCCCACGACCTCGGCGCGCAGCGTGTCGCCCCAGTCCACGCCAATGCGCTTGCCGATTGCGCTTTCGCCGGGCCACAGCTGCCTCGCGCCGGTTTCGTTGATGACAACGGCGAACGGTGCGTCCGCGTGATCGCGTTCGTCCAGATAGCGACCTTCGACGAGAGGGATGCGCATGACGCTGTGATAGCTGTAGTGAACCCAGTTGAAATTGGCGCTCGGCCCTTGGCCGGGCCCGGGCATGGCTCGATCCAGCCTCCAGAAACCCGAGCGGGTGCCGAGTTCGCCGGCCATCGGAGGAAACGTGATCGCGCTGACTTCGCGCACTTCTGGAATCGTGCTGGCCTGCTCGACGAGTTGCTCGAAGAACAGCGACCGTCGCTCTGCCGACTCGTACGGAGCTCGGATCTCGGCGGTCAATAAATGCTCGACATCGAAGCCGACCCCGACGCCCAGACGATTGACCAAGCTGCGAACGAGCAGGCCGGCACCGATCAAC
>JBOHRM010000585.1:0-9118 GCA_050732715.1 Longimicrobiales bacterium | reverse complement strand
CCTCGAGGGCGATGGGTCGCGAAGGGATCCGCACGGGCAGCTCCACGACCGGTCCGCCCTCGAGCTCGAAGGTCTGGCGCTGGGTCCCGTAGCCGACGTGCTCGACTTCCAGCTCGTAGGTGCCGGGCGCCACATTCCCGAAGACGAATCGGCCGTCCGCGTCCGTGGTGAGAACCGGCTCCGCCTCCACCAGCCGGATCGTCGCGCCCACCACTGGATCGCCGTCGGCGTGGTCCACGACCCGCCCTACGACCCGCGCCGCGCCAGCCGGCTCGCCGACTCCCGTACGTTCCACTCGTATCTCCAGCGGGTTGCCCTCGAGCCCCCCGGCGTCCGGCATCTGCAGGCTGAGATCCCGCACGGCGCCGACGGCGCCCGCCGGCTCGACGGTCTCGGTGGCCCCCTGCGTTCCCGGGAAGTCGGGGGTCAGGGTCACGGTCGGTCCGAAGGGGATGCCACAGAACAGAAAATCTCCCTCGGCGTTCGTGCGGCCCGAGAGCGGCTCCTCGCCGTCGGCTCCCGGTCGACTCAGCGTCACCCGGGCCCCCGGCACCGCCACCTCGATCAGACGCCCGCGTTCGACCCGACCGATCCCGAACCCGCCCCCGAGTTCGAGTTCGACCAACGCCTCGAACGTGAAGCGGCAGCTCCGCCTTCCGCCGTCCCGACCTCTCGCCTGGCTCCCGCCCCGCCGCTCGACAACCCCACCCGGCCGCCTCAGCCTTCCTGCCCCGCTCACCCGCACCCCCTTCCGCGACACTTCCGCGCACGCCAAAGGTGGTTTGGAACGCCTATCCTCCATCCTCCGCGCGCTCTGCGGTGAAGAGCCCCGGGGAACTGCCGGCCTTGACGTCGTTCGCTCATTTCTATAAGTTCAGAACTAACAGATTGGAGCAACGATTCTGAACTTTTCGCGCACTGTGAAGAAGCTCGTCCTCCATTGGGGCGAGATGGGGACCCGGTGGGGCATCAACCGCTCGGTCGCGCAGATCTACGCGCTCCTCTACTTCTCGCGCGATCCCCTTTCTGGTGAAGAGATCGCCGACATGCTTTCGCTGGCGCGCTCCAACATCAGCACCAGTATTCGGGAACTGCAGGCCTGGGGCGTGGTCAAGGTGGTGCACAGCCTCGCGGACCGACGCGATCGCTACCAGGCGCTCGAGGACATCTGGGAGACGTTCCAGCGGATTGCCGCAGAGCGTCGTCGGCGCGAGTTCGATCCCACGCTCGCCGTCCTGCGCGAGAGCCTTGCGGAGCTGGAGAAAGGGAAAGGCGCAGCTGACGCCTACACGCGGGAGCGCGTCGCGCAGATGCTGGAGTACGTCGAGGCGGTCGCCGCCTGGCAGCGCGAGGCGGACCGTCTGTCACCCGCCGCCCTACGCAAGCTCTCGAAGATGGCAACCAGGATCGCGAAGCTGGTGCGTCCTGCCGGAGGTGAATGATGAAGCGGTTGTTCGAAACCATTGGCCTGGTGGCGCTACTCGTATGCAGCACGGTTGGCTGCCGGACGGCAGACCCCTGGCCGCGCCTCATCGGTGAGTGGCGCGGCCGCGGCTCGTTCTTCGGGGCCGAGGCCAGCGCAGATCTGAGCTGGGAGTCCGTACTGGGCGGCCGTTTCCAGCGGCAGACTCATCGAATCACGATGCACGTCAGCGGCGCCGAACGTGTCTACGAGAGCACTGCATACTATGCAAGTTCGAGTGGGGATCGCACCACCGGCACCTGGTTCGACAACCTGGGCTCCGCCTTCACCTTCGACGCGGAATTGCGGGACGACGCTATCGCCACACGATGGGTGTCGGCGGCGTCAGGCCTGGCCGGACGGACAGTCTATCTGGCGTCGGGCACCGGCCTCGTCGTGCTCGATTCGGTCGCAACGGACGTCGGGTGGCGGGAGATCGGTCGCATGTCGTACGCCCGGACTTCAAAATCGCCATGACCGCCCCCAGGCTCACGGTCGCGTATGCGGCGGCGTTGTGGGCGCTGATCTTCGCCGCCTTTCACGTCATCTGGGCGTTTGGTTGGTACATCGGTCTCGACGCCGAGGACGCGCGCATCGCCTTCGCCCGCCCGTTTACCCTCGCCTACGACCTGGTCGTGGCGGGCATGTGTGTGGTCGCCGTGTTCGTCGTGCTGGCGCTGGTCCGGCCCTGGGGACGTCGAGTGCCGTTTCGGGTGCTCAGGTTTGTCATCTGGATCGGGACGGGTCTGCTCGTCCTGCGCGCCGGGGGGAGCGTGATCCAGGCCGCGTCTTTTTTGATGGCCGGGCGTTTTTCATTCGAAGACATGGGTATCTGGGAGCCGTGGTTCTACCTTGGCGCCATCCTGTTCAGCGTCACCACGTGGCAATATGCGACAGGTGGGGTTCTCCGCGCAGATGACCTTAGGGGTAATGCCGTGGAATCACGGCCTCTGTGCCCTCCTTGTTTCTAACGCTGCTCGCGGCCGTCGGCGATGTCGTGCACCCGCAATGGCGCGGCTCGGCCGTGGGCGTATATCGCTTCTGGCGCGACAGCGGCTACGCCGTCGGTGCGCTCATCGCCGGCGCGCTAGCAGACACGCTGGGCATGGCCTCCGCGATCGGCGTCGTCGCGGGGCTCACGTTCATGTCGGGCGCGCTCGTCGCCTGGCGCATGCCCGAGACACTTCACCGTTCAATCGGCATGGGCGAGCGCTACGACGTGCTGATCGATGCTGGCAACCCCGGCGCATGACTAGCCATCCGAAGTGGGCCGTCGCCAAAGACGCAGAGGTCCGTCCGAACGCCTGTGGCGGAGGGAGCGATGAAGTCGATTGATTTGCGACCCACAAGACTCGAGGATCTGGACTTCGTTCTGGGCGCGGAACGGGACCCGAACAACGCCCGTTTTATTCTCCCGTGGCCGCGAGCCCGGCACGCCCAGGCAATGGCCGACTCGGACCTCGCTCATCGCATCATTGAGCAGGGAAGCGAGCACGCGAGGGTGGGCTTCGTGTTGCTCGCCGGCCTCACCAATCCGGATCGCAGCGTGGAATTCCGGCGCATCGTTGTCACAGCGAAGGGACAAGGTCTGGGAAGGGCGGCGGTGCGTGCCGCCAAGCAGTTTGCCTTCGTGGAGCACAACGCGCACCGACTCTGGCTCGATGTCAAGCAGCACAACGCCCGGGCCCGGCGCTTGTACGAATCCGAAGGGTTTATCGTCGAGGGCGTCCTGCGCGAGTGCCTGGCGAGTGAGTCGGGGTTCGACTCTCTGGTCGTCATGTCGATGCTTGCTTCCGAGTATAACGCACCGGTAGCCACGGGCGCAGAGGAAGACGCGGCAGCCGATCCGGCCGGGACACGCAACCGGATCCTGATCGAGCGGTTCTATCATGACCTGTGGAATCGCTTCGACAAGTCGCTGATTCCGGAGCTGCTGACAGAGGACTTCGTGTTTCGTGGGGGGCAAGAGAGGCGAGGACAGGCCGAGTTCGCGGCATACGTGGATTTCATCCGCGACACCTTCCCGGATTTCCACAACGAAATCGAAGAAATCATCAGTGAAGGCGATCGATCGTTTGCCGCTTTGGCGTACAGCGCGACGCATCGGGGTGAGCTATTCGGCATCCCCGGCACTGGGAGAAGGGTCCGGTATGCGGGAACTGCACTCTTTCGTTTTTGGCGCCGCCAGATCCGCGAGGTGTGGGTGCTCGGCGACATCTACGGTCTGGTCCAGCAATTATCGAACGATACGCCGGGCACCTAAATGGCGATACTCCAGGTGCCGGGCCGAATCGAGACCGAAATCCGCCGCGGCAAACGACAGCCGCATGTTGGTAGCGCATTCATGACGGAACGAAATCAGCAGCACGCGGTTCTGGGATAGAAGGCTCAGCCGCGGACCTCGGAGTGGTCGACGACTGAGAGCGCCGCGCGCGCCGACGAAGCACGCTCCGTCGGCCTGGCTGAACAGCCCATCGATGGCTACCTCCCGAGGCCGTCATCCGCATCGACGGGCGGATCCGCATCGACGGGACCTCGCGCGGAAGGCGCCCGCCGCCCGCACACCGTCCGCGTCTGCTCGGCGATGGCCTGACCCGCGATGCGGGCTCCAACATCACGGGAATTTGCGCAGACTCGCGCCGAACCCGTCGATGAGCGCTTCGATCAGATAAGCGAATGTGTCGGCCTCCTCGGCGATGCGGCTGGCTTCGTGGAGATGGGGAAATCGCTCGACCGGCAGTCCGCTCAGATCGGTGCGACGTGCGCCGCTCCGCACGCGAGCCATGTCCTCAAGCGCCAGCCCCAGGACCGCCACGGTCGTCGCCTTGACCGCGCTGTAGGCCGAAAGCACGTCGAAGCCGCCGGAACGGAAGGCCGCAAACCCCGCTTCGAAAGCCTCGGCCGCCTGCTCCCCCTGGGCCGGCCCATAGTGGACGGCTTCGAATGCGCCCGGGTGCTTTCCGGCGACGGCACGCATGGCGACGGCGAACTGCCGCACCCAGTCCTGCCACACGATGGCGCCCGTCGGCAGCTTCGCTTCCGCGACCAGCGCCTTGACCATCTCGTCCAGCACCGCCTCCTTGGTCGGCACGTGGTTGTAGAGCGAGGTCACGTGGACGCTGAGGCGCGCGGCGATGCCGCGCAGCGTGACGGAGGCGAGGCCTTTCTCGTCCGCCATCGCCATCGCCGTCGCGACGATCGTTCTCCGGCTCAGTCGCGGCGTGTTCATCCCGATCCCTGATCTTGACGGCTCTGAACCTACAGTGTAGGTTCCCACAAACCAACAGCGTAGGTATACACGAATTGCCACGCGCTGATCCGCTGCAGAGGAGGTCACATGCGCGCATTTCCTGTCCTCGCGGCCTGTCTGGCGGCGGCGCTCGCCGGACTCTCGCAAGCGCAAGAGCTTCCCTATCCGGCTCCGCTCACCGGACCCGACGTCGAGGCCTGGCTCGACGGCTTCCTGCCCTACGCACTCCAGAGGGGTGACGTGGCCGGCGGCGTGGTGGTCGTGGTTAAAGACGGCCAGGTGCTGGTCCAGAAAGGCTATGGGTACGCCGACGTGGCGGAGCGGACGCCGGTGGACCCGGAACGCACCCTGTTCCGGATGGGCTCCGTGGCCAAGCTTTTCACCTGGACGGCGGTCATGCAGCTCGTCGAGTCGGGCCGGCTCGATCTGGATGGCGACGTCAACGAGTACCTCGATTTCACGATTCCCCCGCGCGACGGAAAGCCGATCACCGTGCGAAACCTGATGACGCACACGCCGGGATTCGAGGAAGTGCTCAAGAATCTCATAACCAACGACCCCGGGCGCCTGCTACCGCTGGAGGAATACCTGAAGACCTGGACGCCCGAGCGGATCCACCCGCCCGGCGAGGTACCCGCATATTCCAATTACGGTGCGGCACTGGCCGGTTACATCGTTCAACGCGTGTCGGGTGAGCCGTACGACGACTACATCGATCGTCACGTGTTCGAACCGCTCGGCATGGCAAACACGACGACGCGCCAGCCGCTTCCCGCACGGTTCGCGCCGCGGATGTCGAAGGGCTACATACTCCGATCGGGTCCCGCGCAGCCCTATGAGTTGGTCGGTCCATCGCCCGCGGGCGGAGCCGCAGCGACCGGAGCCGACATGGGGCGCTTCATGCTCGCCTACCTGCAGGAGGGGCAACTCCGCTCCGGCCGAATCCTGGAGCCGGAAACCGTGCGGCTGATGCACACTATGCGCCTACCGATCGTCCCGCCGCTGAACAGCATGCTGCTGGGCTTCTTCCAGCAAAATCTGGACGGACGGCGCATTGTCGGTCACAGCGGCGACACGCAGTTCTTTCACAGCACACTGAACCTGCTCGTGGACGACGGCGTCGGCGTCTTCCTGTCGGTGAACAGTACCGGCAAGGAGTATGCGTCGATCGCGATTCGCACGTCGCTGATGAACGAGTTCGTCGATCGTTATTTTCCCGCGCCGGTGGGCGACCGGACTGTGGACCCTGAGACAGCCGCGGAACATGCGCGCCTGATGGCCGGCACGTACAAGAGCTCGCGGCGGGCGCAGTCGAGCTTTCTCAGCCTCGCGTTCCAAATTTCGCAAGTCCGGGTGACGGTCGGCGAGGACGGCGAACTCGTGATTCCCGCGCTCACCGACGTGAACGGCCAACCGATGGAATGGCACGAGGTCGAACCCTTCGTCTGGCACGAAGTCGGCGGCAACGAACGGCTCGCGGCGAAGGTCGAGGACGGCGAGGTGGTCATGTTCGGCGTCGACATTTCCTCGCCGTTCGAGATGTTTCAGCCCGTGCCGTGGTGGCAGTCGTCGGCCTGGCTGATGCCGCTCGTATCAATTGCGCTCGCCGCCGTTCTGCTGACGGTCGCGGCGTGGCCGATCGCGGCGGCAGTGCGGCGGCGTTATGGCGTTGCATTTCCGCTCAGCGGCTCCGCGGCGAAGGTGTACCGGCTGCTCAGGTTCGCCAACATCGCGATCATTGCGGTACTGGCCGGCTGGACCGGCATCGTCTCGCTGCTGTCGACGAACCTCTTCGCGTTCTCGCCGCGGCTCGACCCGTGGGTCTTGATCCTGCGGCTCGCGACCCTGGTGGTGTTGGTGGGCGCGGCGGCGATTGCGATCTGGAATGCGCGGTGCGCGTGGTCGAAACGCCGCACCTGGGATTCGAGGCTGTGGAGCGTGATGCTGGTCTTTTCGTGCGCCGTCCTGCTCTGGGTAGCGATCGCGTTCAACCTGATAGGCTTCAGCGTAAATTACTGAGGATCGCCGTAGTGGATGCCGGACCACGTAGCGGCCGTCCGCGCAGGCGGCGAGTATCAGCCGATCGGCCGTGCCCCAGCGCTTGCGGTCTTTGGGTTCGAGATGCGGTGGGTAGTTCATGGGTCTGCCTCCAGTTGATGATTCACATGCTCGACTGCTCCCATTCCTGCATGATTCGCTCTATCTCGGGCGTGACGTGATCCTCGAAGACGATCTCAACCTCGATGTCGACGACGCCACATGTGCAGATGAGCGGATCGGGCATGCCTATGTCGGATCGACATCTTCCGGACGAGGTGCCAATTGAAGTCCACCTCGCTGGCGAACGGAGGAAGCAGTAGAGGCGGAGTCCGCCCTTGCCAAACCTGGTCAGCACCATATCATTCCTCCAGACTCTATACTCAGACTCTGAATGGAAGGCCGTGGCCGCCGCACTTCCCTTGGTCAAAGGCACGTGCTTGGCGGGCTCCTGTCCTCGGTCGCGCTCAACATGGTCGTGCTGCCCGTGCTGTACTGGCTGTGGGGCGATCGCGAGGCGCCGAGCGCACCTGCCGAGGAGGCGATCTCTTTGGCGAAGCCGCCACACGTGCTCGAAGAAGTGTCGGCTTGAGGGGATCTCGGCGCTCGGCTACTCGGTGTCGCGGATTCTCGCCGCGAGCGCGGCCAGCGCCTGCACCCGCTCATGGCGCTTCACTGCCGGGCGCGCTTCACTTCTGACTGGCGCCTCTCGGACGACGTGACGGGGCGCGCAACACACGATGTCGAGACCAACGGTACGCTTCCTGCCTCGGCTCCCCGCCGCGCACGGCAGCGACGAGGATCGCCAGCGCGCGCACCAGTGAACGTCTCTGAACCGTTTCGGCGGGAAGCGCCCAGCATGACGAGAAAATCGACGACCCTTGGTTTCATCGTGTTGCCACTGGCGGCCTGGTTGTTCGCCGGATGTGACGATACGGTCGCACCCCTGCCGTCCGACGAGTGGACGGTCATGGCGTACATCAAATCGGACGTGAGACTGAGGGATGCGCTGAAGCAAAACATTGCCGAGATGGAGGCAGCCGCCACCGACCCTCGGGTCAACGTGATCGTGCAGGCGGATTTTCCGAGCGAGAACACGTTTCGACGCGTGATCAGCGGCGAAACCTCGGTAGAAGACCTTGAAGAACTGGACATGGCCAATCCCGCCACGCTGCGCGAGTTCGTGCAGTTCGCCACCCAGCGCTTTCCGGCTCAGCGATTCTCGTTGACAGCCAGGAAGCGGCTTTCGGTTAACGAAGCGGACATACGGGCCAGAGCGTCGGAGTCGTCCGAGCGCAGCGAGCCGGCAGCACACGACCGAACGTCTTGACGGGGCGTGGTGCTGGACGGACGTACCACGACACGATGAGGGGCGGAACGTTTGGCGAGCGTTGACGCTAACTCGTAAAGGAGAAAGTTCGTTGCCGGCTGAGGGTGCGCAGCTCGCGTACTGCGAGGGCGAGTGCGGCCAACCCCGGCTCGCCGCCGTCGGCGCGGATCTCGTCGAGTAGGGCGTGGAAGTCGGTGAGGTCGACCGCGGCCTGCTCCCGCACGCGCGCAAGCTGGTCGTCGATCGGCTCGGCGGGTCTGTGCGCATATACGACCGCGGCGGTGAGCGCGCGGTGCGCGCCCGCCAGGTCGTCCAGCAACTCCTGGCTCATGCGTCGATCCCACCGGTTATGCACCGCCTGCTTCAGCATCCGCCGCAGCCACGGCACGCGGAGCAGGTCCGACGTCATGTAGTGCGCCCGCGCGGTCCGCAGTGGGTCGGTGCGGGTCTCGCGCGCGACCCGCAGGACCTCGAGGAGCTGATCGAGGAAGCGCAGCGTGATCAGCCGTTCCGCAAGATCGTTCTTCTTCGTGAGCTCCTGCATCTCACGGACCCGAGCCTCGAAGATGCCGCGCTCCTCGCCGGCGAGTACCTCGCCGAAATGGGTGCGCAGCCGGTCGAGCCCGTCCAAGTGCTCGTCTATCACGGCGGTGGCGGGTGTCCGCGCCGGCACGTTGGCGAGCACCCAGCGGGCGGTCCGCTCGAGCACGCGCCCGAGGCCGCGCAGCCACCGATAGACGACGGTGGCGGGCAACTCGAGCTCGACCTGCGCGAGTGTGTCGCGCAACTCGCGCGCACCGCAGAGCTGCGACCCGATCAGCCATGCGCGCGCGATCTCCGGCGGTGTGGCGCCCGTGTCGCGCACCATGCGGTTGGTGAACGCGGCGCCCATGAGGTCGACCAGGTCGTTCACGAGCTGCGTCACGATGATCTCGCGGCTCAGCCGGTGCCCGCGCAGCGCGACGGTGCCCGCAGCGTTGCGCGCGGCGTCGGGAAAATAGGCGCGCAGGTACCCCTCGGCCGCGGAGTCGTCCGGCAC